>JANOCH010000193.1:0-9947 GCA_031412015.1 Chitinophagaceae bacterium | reverse complement strand
ATAAACTCGTGGATTACCCCATTGAACCCGTGTTTGTTTCCCTTGGGATCGGTTGTTTCAAAATGGTAACTGCCGTGCTTTCTATTTTCAAGTTTCAGCACTTTCGTTCCCATCCATTGTTCAACAATATCCGGCTCTGCATACGCTTTAAAAAGTAATTCTACCGGCAATTCAAATTCCCTTGTGATCATTAAATCCTGTTTGCCCTCTTCGGCATTGATCTTTGTTTTTAGTCCCATAAGATTCCGGTTATTTCGATTTATATTTTTTCATGATGGCTTCTAGCTTATTAAACCTGTCGTCCCACATTTTGCGGAATGGTTCAATAAAGTCGGCCACCTCTTTCATTTTTTTCGCATTAATATTATAGTGAATTTCCCTTCCGTTTTGTTTTTGCTCCAATAATTCACACTCAGTGAGTATTTGCAGGTGTTTTGAAACGGTTGGTCTTGCGGTGTCAAAGTTTGAGGCTATCGCACCTGCTGTCATCGATTGAGAGGCAACCAATAAAAGTATTGCCCTTCTTGTCGGGTCGGCTATGGCTTGAAATACGTCTCGTCTCAAATTCATTATGTAGCTATTTGACTACAAATATATGCGTAGCCATGTAACTACACAAATTTTTTATTTTCCTGGCGGGTGTTTTTGGAAGTTGTTTGCAGTAGGCCTGAGTGTTCATCAGCCGCTCTTTTTATGTTCACCGAAAGACATGTCACGAAAATCGGTTGAACGATCCTGTTTGGTGGTGTTGCCGTACAGCGAAATGGCATTGGCCAATTGTACCCGACCTAATCAGATATCCAAAAAAAGCGGCATAAACCATAGCATTCAGGAACGATTATCCTAATGCTATATCGCCGCCTACAAAAAAGCATTTATTGCCGTTTGAAAACCGTCACTTCATTTCTTCAACCTCAGATCCAGGGTACATGGAAACTCATTATTTATTTCCGGCGCTGGTGCATCATACACAAAAGAGCCACGGTTGTTTTCTATATAATGCTGCGTTACAGAGGATAGCACGGATATAAAACGCTGTTCCTGTGTATGGCTGGTATTGCCAAAGCGGCTAATGCGGCGGCTTTCTGCTTCAAAACTATTTACGGGGAAGGTATCGTAACTTCTGCCGCCGGGGTGCGATACATAATAAGTGCAACCACCAATGGAGCGGCCATTCCAGATATCTATAATATCAAACGTAAGCGGCGTGTCCACACCAATGGTGGGATGCAATGCACTTGGCGGTTGCCAGGCCCGGTAGCGAATGCCGCAAACATACTCACCTTTTACACTGGTAGCAGTAAGGGGTACACGAACTCCACCGCATAGAAGAATATACCGGTTGTCGTTGATGCCGGATATTTTTACCTGCACCCGTTCTAAAGAACTATCCACAAAACGCGCCGTGCCGGAGCTGCTCATTTCTTCGCCAAGTACATGCCAGGGTTCAATACCCATACGCAGTTCCATTTTGATATCTTTTACCGTAACTGAACCGTAATGCGGAAAACGGAATTCGAAAAATGGCTTGAACCAGTTGATGTCGAATGGGTAACCTGACAGGTTGAGGTATTCCAACACATCGGCCATATCCTGCTGCACATAATGCGGCAGCAAATATTTATCATACAGTGTGGTGCCCCATCGTACCAATTTATGCTTATACGGTTTTTTCCAGAATGCGGCTATCAATGCACGAATCAGCAGCATTTGCAGCAAGCTCATTTGTTTATGGGGTGGCATATCAAATGCGCGGAATTCTAAAATACCCAACCTTCCTGCAGAAGAATCGGGAGAATATAATTTATCAATACATAATTCGGAGCGATGTGTATTACCCGTAATATCAGTGAGCAAATGGCGGAATATTCTGTCGGTTACCCAAAAAGGAATAAACCCTTTTTCGGGCACCTGGCTAAAAGCAATTTCCATTTCATAGAGGCGGTCTTCAAAGCCTTCATCAAATCGGGGGGCCTGGCTGGTGGGTCCAATAAAACTACCGGAAAACAAATACGATAAACCGGGATGGTGCTGCCAGAAGGTAATTAAACTCCGCAACAGTTCGGGGCGGCGCAACAGCGGACTATCTGCCGGCTTTGCAGCGCCGATGGTAATATGGTTACCGCCGCCGGTACCGGTATGGCGGCCATCCAGCATAAACTTTTCCGTGCCCAGACGTGATAATCTTGCCTGTTCGTATAAAATGTCTGTATTGGCCAACAATTCCTTCCAGTTTTTTGCAGGATGAATATTTACTTCTATGACACCAGGGTCGGGTGACACCACCATGCGTTCTATCCTGGTATCCCTTGGCGGTTCGTAGCCTTCGATACGCACCTGCAGTTTTAATTTAGCAGCCGTGCTTTCAATACAGGCGACCATATCCAGGTAGTGTTCTATATAATCCATCGGAGGCAGAAAAATATAAATGTGGCCATCTCGTACTTCCACACTTAATGCCATGCGAATGGTTTCAATTTCCCGGGTAATTTCTTCCGCTGGTTCTTTTTTTTCGACTTTCTTTTTTGCGGCAGCAGCATTTCTCTTTTCGAATTTTTCTTTGTTCTCCCCTTCCAGTTTTGTTATAGGCTCAGTGTTGTTAAATACTTTTCCATAGCGCCACAATATGGCTTTGTGAAAATCTTCCAGCTCGGGCTGTTCTTCAAACAAACTGCGTTCGACTTTATGCGGTGTCCGGGCTTTTGTCAGCACAGGCAGCGAATCTAACGGTAAGCGTAAGCCTATTGGAGAATTGCCGGGCACTAAAAAAAGATGCTCCCGGTTAAAGACCCATTTACAACTCAGCCATTTATCATCCCAGTAATTCCACCGCAATGGTATTACATACCCTACCGGTTCGTCCAGCCCCTGGTTAAGCAGTTGCGCTAACGTGCGGCGCTCCAGCGGATCCTTTAAATTTGCTTTTAACGGATCAACGTTAGCAGGGTTTTTTCCTTCCGTCCATAAAAAATAAAATACGTCTTCGTAAGCCGTGCTTATGTTATCCAAACTAACTGCTAAATGCCTGGCCAGTTCGTCAGTAAATGCTTTGGCATCCTTTATAGTGTATTTCTTTTTGGTTTTTTCGTGAGCAACAAGATCAATGTTTTTCCAAACAGGGAAACCATCTTTGCGCCAGAACAAACCATACTGCCATCTGGGTAATGGTTCGCCGGGATACCATTTTCCCTGCCCGTAATGGATCAATCCACCGGGGCCAAATTTATCCCGTAATCGAAAAATAAGATCATGCGATAATTCTCTTTTTTCTTTTCCATCTGCTGCCGTATTCCATTGCTCCGATTCCATATCATCAATCGAAACAAAAGTTGGCTCGCCACCCATGGTCATTCGCACATCACCGGCTACTAAATCTGCATCCACCTGTTCGCCAATATTATTTATTTCTATCCATTGATGTTCGGTAAAGGGTTTGGTTACTCTTGGGTCTTCATAAATCCTGGTGACCGAATTTTCGAATTCAAAAGTTACCTCGCATTTATCAGTGGCACCTACCACGGGTGCAGCACTTGCATAATCGGGTGTGCATGCCAGTGGTATATGTCCTTCGCCGGCAAATAAACCTGATGTGGCATCAAGGCCAATCCAACCTGCACCGGGAATGTATACTTCTACCCATGCATGCAGATCGGTAAAATCGTTTTCAGGTCCGGAGGGACCATCCAATGATTTTTCATCGGAAGTTAACTGCACTAAATAACCGGATACGAAACGGGACGCCAAACCTAAATGCCGCAACACCTGTACAAAAAGCCACGCCGTATCTCTGCAGGATCCCAGTGTTTTTTCAAGCGTTTCTTCACAGGTCTGTACACCCACTTCCATACGGATAGAATAATTAATATCCTTATTTATTTTTTGGTTGAGGTACACCAAAAAATCATTGATCGTTTTTTTGCCCCTGTCAACTCCCTTTAACCATTCCATCAGCCGGGGGCCGCTTTCTTTTATTTCCAGGTAAGGAATTAACTCTTTAGGTAATTCGCCCTTGTAGGTAAAAGGAAAATTTTCGGCATACTCTTCTACAAAAAAATCAAAGGGATTAATACTGACTAAATTGGCAATTACCTCTACTTCGATTTTTAGCTGCGTAGCTCTTTCAGGAAATACGACCCGGGCCTGGTAATTACCAAACGGATCCTGCTGCCAGTTGATAAAATGATCTTTGGGCTCTACCTTAAAAGAATAAGATTCTATAGGTGTCCTGGAATGTACTGCAGGCCGCAGGCGAAATACATGCGGTGATAATGATACCAACCTGTCGTAGGTGTAAACTGTCTTATGCCTGATCGCTACCCTTATAGCCATACTGGTTATTTGTTTTGAAATGAACAGGGCGGAGCAATCGTTGAATAAATTTAATGAGGATGAGGCGAAGATAAAATTTATTTGACAGATGGGGTTTTTATCAGATAAGTAGAGAGAAGCACACGGATGACACGGATTGGATAGATAAATATGGATTTTTAGAGCTGATGCCCTTACCTGAAGAAAACCGGCCTTACTTGTCCGGGGTTTTTTAAGGATTTTTCTGCCTTACAGAAATACAGATCCCGTTAAATCCATCTAATCCGTGTCATCCGTGTGCTGCCTTTACTACCTTCGCAGCCATGATCGAATTCCAGGTAAAACAAAGAGATACAGGACCGAATACTTTCAATATGGCGCTGGCTGCATTGCGGATCGTTTTTATGGGTACCCCTGAATTCGCTGTGGCTTCATTGGATGCGTTGGTCAAAGCAGGTTATAATATCGTTGCTGTGATCACTGCTCCTGATAAACCGGCTGGAAGAGGAATGAATATGACTGAAAGTGCTGTGAAAAAATATGCGGTTGACCATAACCTTAAAGTATTGCAACCGGAGAAGTTAAAGAACCCGGAGTTTTTAAAAGAATTGAAAGCTCTGCATGCCGATCTTCAAATCGTAGTTGCCTTTCGGATGCTGCCTGAAGTGGTTTGGAATATGCCGCGAATGGGCTCCGTTAATCTCCATGGTTCATTGCTTCCGCAATACCGAGGGGCAGCGCCAATCAATTGGGCGGTGATAAACGGGGAAAAAGAAACGGGTGTTACTACTTTTAAATTAAAACATGAGATCGATACCGGTGATATTCTAATACAGGAAAGCTTTCCGATCGGCGAAAATGAAACGGCCGGTGAAGTACATGACCGGATGAAAGAGATCGGGGCACAGGTGCTGGTGAGAACGGTGAAAGGATTGGCTGATGGAACGCTGAAAGAAACGCCTCAAGTAAATGTGTCAGACGGGGACGTCAAGACACATTTAAAGCATGCCCCGAAGATTTTTACTGAGACCTGCAAGATAGACTTTACAAAATCGGTTGATGAAGTTCACAATCTTATTCGCGGCCTCTCCCCTTTTCCGGGTGCCTTTACTTATCTCAATGATAAAATGCTGAAGATATATCGAAGTGAAAAAGAGGCCGCCACTAACCCCTCCATGAAAGAGGCCTTAGGTCGTTTTGAAACGGACAGTAAAACTTTTTTGAAGTTTGCTTGCACAAATGGATATGTCCAAGTAAAAGAATTACAACTTGAAGGAAAAAAGAAAATGAGCACGGAAGAATTTCTTCGCGGCTACCGGTTTTCGTGATTTTCCAAAGGGGGTTTAATAATTAACTTTCAGAATAAACTTATCGGTGTCGGATACCGGAATTCCCAATGTTGAAGCGGCGGCATTGCTGATACGGATATCGTATCCCTGGTTCTGGCGGATGCCGTTCATTTCACCCAGTACTTTGGCATAGACCGCAATATTATTGTCGGGATTGACCACTTTCACTATTGTTCCTGTGGGAACTCCATCTATTAACAAATAATACTTAGCATCCTGCCATCCGCTCGTCGTTTTGAATATACCTGATGTCACGGTAGCATTTTTTGAAACAGGGATGGATTTCACCTGTTGCTCAAATGATTTTCTAAAATATCCCTGCTCGGAACTTGTTGCCGTTGTTTCCTGCTTCACAAATACTGGTTCCGCTTTTTTAGTATCTTCTTTTATTTCAGGGGCGATCTCTTTTACGGTTTCAGTCTCTGGTTTTACAATTGGTTTATCTTCTGGCGGTTTAGTCTTAACCACTTCCTTTTCCCCGGGCTTATCATTTTTCACCAGTGGCTTGTCTTCTTTTATCACCGCTTTTACAACCGGCTTTTCTTCTGCTTTCACCACCTTCACCACCGCTTTATCTTCTGCAGGCGAAGTTTTAACTACAGGATTATCTTCCGGCTTCGGCGGTGTTTGTTTTGTCAGAGCTTTAGACGCTATTGCAGACATCTCTTTGGATACCAAAAATCCTACTATCAATTTTGAACCAACAGAAAGATTATCATTTTTTATCCCATTCCAGCTTCTCAGATCTTTCAGGGTTACTTTGTTGACAGCATTGCTAACCTTCATTAACCCTTGTGCTTCCATTACGGAGTAATACACCGGGGTTCCTTTATTTGATTTCTGCATGAAGTTGGTATCGGTGAGTGGAATATGAATAACCTGGTCAACATTCAATCCCTTGCCAATATCAACATGATTATATGCCGCGATAAACTTAGGATGTACATTATACAAGCGGCCGATGGAATAAAGTCCTTCTTTGGGTGCTACGGTATGTTCCAGATACAAGCCCCTGCCGCCTTTCTTTATTACCAATTCTTTTGGCTGTGCCTGCGTGGAAAAAAGCATAGCAATGAAAAGGGCAATCGATACAAACAGCTTTTTCATGATAACGAATTTTGGATTACAAAGATGTGGAATTTAATGGTACCGGTTACAGGTCTTTTAAAATTCGCAATTCCTTAGGGTAATAATTATTAATACGATTGGGCAATGCATTGATCCAGCCAAGGGGATTTCCTTCGTAAGTTACCAGTTGCCAACCTTTCTTTTGCGTTTCGATATGCAAATCCTTTCGCTTAAGATATTCGATCGCCTGATCATAATTCAATGCGGTGGTTTCAACCAATTCATTTACCAGTTTACTCATGGCCAGTGCGTGATCCGGCACCATTTTATCATGGAAGAACTCACCAATAATCGTTCCTGAATAAATAACGCGACAATTAGTTAACAACAAATTAAAATCATTCACTAATTGTTCGGGCCAGGCATATACGGTATTCTTATATTTGATAAAATGAAGCCCTTCTGTCTTTATCCATTTTTGAAGAATTTCTATTTCTTTCTTTGTTGCCGGTTCCGCCTTGACCTTCGCTTTCAACGATGAATTTTCTTCACCCTCCGTTTTACGAAAACAGGACAAAAAAAATCCTTCCCCTTTAACTTTATCAGGCCAGAATCGGTAGCCGCCGCTGGATTCGATAATGCCCCAGTTTTGGTCAATTGTCAATGGGCAATGGGCAATGGGCAATTCCTTCTGCAGCCAGTTCACGATATCTTCATCCTCTTCTTTTGAATAGGAACAGGTAGAATAGATGAGGATTCCGTTCTTTTTTAAAGCCGGCCAAACATCTGCGAGGATACGTTGCTGACGCTGGCTGCAGCGTGCTACATTATTTAAACTCCATTCATCAATAGCTTCCTCATCTCTCCTGAAAAGTCCGCTTCCGCTACATGGCGCATCCACTACAATGACATCAAAATAATTTTCCAGTTTTGAAAAATCCTTTGGATCGTTACTGGTCACCATTATATTCTCACAACCCCATTTAATAATATTATCTTTTAAAATATTCGCCCTCGAACGAATCACTTCATTGCTCACTAACAAGCAGTCTTTCGAGATCAGCGATTGAATATGGGTCGATTTACCCCCGGGTGCAGCGCAAAGGTCTAATACTTTTAATGGTTGCGAAAGATCGACCGTTTGTTTCAATGCCTGTTCTAAAAACATGCTACTGGCTTCCTGTACGTAATAAGTGCCGGCATGAAAAAGCGGATCGAAAGTGAAGGATGGACGTTCTTTCAGATAGTAGCCGTATTGTGACCACGGGACGGCTCCCTCCAAACCTCCTCCGCCAGCCGGCGGAGAGGCTTCAGACTCCGACAATTTGATGGGATTTATCCTTATGGAAGTTATTTGTTCGCCGGATGCATGTACTTTTTCAAAAGCTTCTTTGTCGAAACCTTTTACATCGCCAAGAGAATCTAATAACTGTTGTGGTAATTGCACCTGCAAAACTAATAAACAATAGACTATAAATTCTTGATCTCCACGATCAGTTCCTGCAACACCTTCTTCGCATCACCAAACAACATAGAGGTTTTCGGCTGAAAGAAAAGATCGTTTTCAATACCGGCATAACCAGGTTTCATACTTCGTTTATTCACGATGCAGAGTTTAGCCAATTCCACATCCAATATCGGCATACCATATATGGGAGAAGCAGGATCATTTTTAGCTGCAGGGTTTACCACATCGTTGGCACCCAATACGAGCACTACGTCCGTCGTGGAGAATTCTTCATTAGCCTGTTCCATTTCCAATAATTTCTCATACGGAACATCGGCTTCAGCTAACAATACATTCATGTGCCCGGGCATTCGTCCCGCCACGGGATGAATGGCATATTTTACCTGCACACCTTTTTCTTCCAGTAGTTTTTCCAGTTCATGGCAGGCATGCTGTGCCTGGGCTACTGCGAGTCCATAACCCGGAACGATCATTACTTTGCTGGCATAACTCATCACGACGGCGGTATCGCTGAGGTTAATTTCTTTATAATGGCCCTGGTCTTTTGCACCTGCCGCAGCAGATGTTTTTCCTCCGCCAAAAGAACCAATCAACACATTCAATAATGAGCGGTTCATAGCTTTGCACATCAATATCGTTAATAATGTACCGGCGGCACCAACAAGGATACCACCTGTTAACATTACTTTGTTGTCATAAAGAAAACCTCCACAGGCCGCGGCAACGCCGGTAAAAGAATTCAGGAGGGAAATCACCACCGGCATATCAGCGCCACCGATAGGAAGAACGAAAAAGACTCCGTACACAAACGCAAATAAACCAATCAGGAAAAAGGGAAGAAGAATATTTCCCATACTTGCTTTGTATGCTAAGACCGACGATACGATCACCAATACAAGAACGATCATATTGACAATATGCTGCCCTTTGAAAGAAAAATCTTTCACCCTTCCATTCAGTTTGCCCCATGCAATAATGCTGCCTGTGTAGGAAATGGTGCCGATGATGGCACCGGCAACAATGGTGATATAATGACCGACTGGCATTATATCCGAAAACAAAGTTGCCTCCACTTCCTTATGGGCCTCATAAACATGATAAAATTCTGCCGCCGAGATCAATGCCGCACAAGCACCACCCATTCCATTAAACAAACTCACCATCTCCGGCATCGCCGTCATCTTGACTTTTTTCGCGGCCAATGTTCCTATAACAGTACCGATGATGATGGCTCCGAATATCCAGCCGTAATTATGTAGCTTGTTTCCCTCCTCGTCCGTATATAAGAATATCGTTCCGAATATAGCGACCGTCATACCAGCCGCGGCTATAAGATTTCCCTTTCTCGCCGAAACTGGATTGGATAACATTTTCAATCCGAGGATAAATGTCACCGATCCGATAAGATAACAGAGTGTAAGTATGTCTAATTCCATAATAGTTTTCGGCACTAATGAATTTTGATAAGTCCCTTTAGGGATTTAGGGTTTCTTCTTCTTCTTAAACATTTCCAGCATCCTGTCCGTTACCACAAATCCTCCTACTACATTTAGTGTTCCCAATATAACAGCCAGGAAACCCAGTATCAAAGCGAAATAATTATCGCTTTCGGCTTTACCCATGACGATAATAGCGCCAATGATAACCACGCCATGAATAGCGTTGGCGCCGCTCATCAGCGGAGTATGCAAAACACTCGGCACCCGACCGATCACTTCAATACCGACAAATATCATCAGGATGACGATATAGAT
>JANOCH010000192.1:0-9877 GCA_031412015.1 Chitinophagaceae bacterium | reverse complement strand
CAAAAAGCAACACCTTTTCCGGCATAGGTCAGCATACAACGATCGTCCTTGCTATCACCTACGGCGATGCAATTTTTCATGCTTACATTGTATTTCTCACAGATATATTGCATGGCGTTTGTTTTACAAAATGAATGCCCGCAAATACTTTCCGGTGATCCAAAAAAATAGGACGGAAGACTTACTTCACCCGTTGCTTTACCATCAAAGAATTCCAGCTGGTGCGCTACGGAGAAGTCAGCGCCGATCTGTTGTTTTACATAATTGGTGATCAGCGTGTAGCTATGACTGATGATGCCTACCAGGTATCCTTTCTGTTTATAGCTGTGAACAACTTCTTTAATATTTTGCGCCATTTCCATGTTGCTGATAACGTTGAGCAGATCGTCCATCGTTTTATTCTTCAATAAAAGACCGATCCGTTTAGTCAAAATGATGGGATCCTTTTCATTAAATCGTAATTCATCCAGTTTCGCCTTGAATCCAAACGCTTCAGCACTTTTGTTGATGAACCGGTTTATAAGTATCGTATCATCCATATCCAGTACTATCATCTTCTGGTATGTGGAAAGATTTTCCCGTAGTACATTATTCATTTCCCGCTGAATTGCTTCCATGGTATTCACACTTTCCTGCGTCAGTTCGTTATTGTGTTGCCGTTGCGCCTTGCTGATAATGGCCCTGGAAACCTCACCGCTCATTTTTCCAAGGGCTTCCCAGGGTTTGCTTTTATTTTCTATATAGCCAATATTTATTTCTTTTACCCGTGCTTTCATCAGGTACATATCAATTAGGATGCCTATATCCACCCCGTAATCGTTGAAGAATTCTATTTTATTAAAAAACGTTTTTTTACCTGCGATCATTCCACTTAGTGGCTGTGAAAAATGCGAAAGCCCGGGGAAAAGGATAGCCAATAGAGGTTTTGCCACCAGTTCAGTAACCCGGCCGGCATTGCGGGCAAAAGCTCCTTTTACAAAGTCAGCTTCACCACTTAGCAGCGGCGAGGCCAGGTTGGTAATAGATTTTTCGGGGTAAGGGTCGATATCCGCGTCAAGAAAAATAATAAAGTCATTGCTGGACGCGTCAATTCCTTCTTTCATTGAAATACCTTTTCCTCTTGAAGCGCTGATGATAATTTTTGCTCCTGCTTCCCTGGCTATCTTAACCGTATTGTCTTCTGACTTATCATCAACCACGATCACTTCAGAAACGGAAGGCTCCGATAAACAAAACCTGACTACTTGCCCGATTGTCTTTTCTTCATTTAATGCAGGAATAATTACGGTAAGCATGGTTCGTTCTCCTTTTTAGTAACAAGCGCAACATCAAAATTTGCTGCGGCGTATAGAATTCATTCAAAATAATTCAAACATTAGGCCTGAAACAATAACTGTTTGCCATTTGGTTGGTGGCAACATCGCTAACAAACATTTGGAAATTAGTAATTATATCAGAAAGGAAAGAACAAATGCCGTTAAATAAATAGTAAGTGGATTAAATGTGAATGATCGGGATCAGAGGTGTGCCCTCTACACAGTGAAAGTGGAAATAAAAAAGTCCGGCATTTCTGCCAGACTTTTGAAAAGTTTGAATAGTAGTATTAATTATTAATAGTCGTTACCATATCCACCACGATCACGGTTGTAGCCGCCACCGCCGCCTTTGTTGTAACCACCGCCGCCGCCGCTGCCGCCTTTCTTAAAGCCGCCGCCGCCACCGCCGCCGCCGTTGCCAAAGCTTCTTTTCTTGAAGCCGCCGCCGCCGCCTGATCCACCACCCTCTGGTTTAGGACGACTTTCGTTGACAACGATGTTACGGCCATCAACTTCGCTGCCATTCAATGCTGCGATTGCTGCCTGGGCCTGTTCATCGTTAGCCATTTCAACAAAACCAAAACCTTTGCTGCGGTTAGTGAATTTGTCGTTAACGATTTTAGCTGAGATTACTTCACCATAAGAGGCGAAAAGATTAGAAAGATCCTGATCTTTCAAGTTCCAACTGAGGTTTCCTACGTAAATGTTCATTTTGAGAGATTTAAAAAATAAAAAAAGTGCTAACAGTAAACAGTAACCGATGAACATTCTACGTTTATTTCGAAACGTTCAGGACTTATAAAACTGTAAAGAACACCAAGACGGTACAAAATAACGGAATTTTTTTTGACAATTTCCCAAATTATTCCGATAGAGTTCTTTTTAAGGGAATCTTCTTAGTAAAGCGTTGATTATAAATTGACCAGATCAGGGGGTCAGGAATAAAAAAACCCCGGCTATGGGTATATCCGGGGCAATAGGTTTTTTTGAGGCTATTTTAGAACTATTCACCTGCTACTTCAAACTCAACTTCTGTTGAATGGCTATTTCCAAAATCAATAGTTGCTTTGTAAGTACCTAATTCTTTTACTTCGTCGGCTATCGTGATCTTTCTGCGGTCAATCTCATATCCTTTTTGTTCGCGGATAGCACGGCTGATCTGAAGTGCGGTAATGCTACCGAATATCTTGCCACTGGTTCCTGTTTTTGCACCCAGTTTTAGCGGACCTTCTTTCAGTTTAGCGATTACACTGTTTATTTCAGCCAGCATTTTAGCTTCTTTCTTAGCTACCTGCTTTAGCTTTTCTTCGAGTTGTTTGCGGTTACCGGGGCTGCTTTCTATGGCCAGTTTACGTGGCAACAGGAAATTGCGTGCGTAGCCGTTCTTAACTTTTACTAATTCGTTCGTAGCTCCCAGGTTATCTACATCCTGGATCAATATGACTTCCATGATTTTCTTTTTGTCCTCATTCCAACCTCTTCTTTAAATTATAGAGAAGGGCGGTTCCCTTCTTCGCACTGCGGAGAAGGGTTAGGGATGAGGCGTTATTTTAAAAGGTCTGTTACGTAAGGCAATAATGCCATCTGGCGGGCTTTCTTGATCGCATCAGAAACTTTGCGCTGGTATTTCAGGCTGTTTCCGCTTAAGCGACGCGGTAATAATTTACCCTGCTCGTTCAGAAATTTTTTCAGGAACTCTATATCCTTGTAGTCGATATAGTGCATGCCGTATTTTTTGAAACGGCAGAATTTTTTTACCCTTTTATCGCTTTTGATAGCGGTCAGGTATTTGATTTCATTTTTTGCCATGAGTTACGCCTCCACTGCTTTTTCGGTTCCTGTTTTTACACCACTTCTCTTTCGGGCATTGTACTCGACGGCGTATTTATCGAGTTTGGTACAAAGGTGACGAAGTACTGATTCGTCACGAAGAAGCTGGATCTTCAGCTTCTCATTGAAGTCGGATGGCGCAATGTATTCCATAACCCAGTAAAGACCAGTGGTCTTTTTTTGGATCGGGTACGCCAGTGATTTTAATCCCCAGGGATTTTCAGCTACGATCGAGCCACCGTTTTCGGTAACCAATCCTGCGAATTTCTTTTGTTCTGCTTTGAACTCATCATCGCTCAGAACAGGGGTAAAAATCACCATCAATTCGTAATTGTTCATTTACGTGTGTTTGTGATTATAAAATTGTTTGATCCCGGCCATTTTTGGTTACGGGGCGGCAAAGATAAGTATTTGAAGTTAGAAGAGGGAAGGAGGGGCTAAGTATTTTTAAACCGCCTAACCTGCCTGATTAAATGTCGTTGGGTGAATTTTTTCATTGCCCTTTTACCTGGCGAACTTCATATAAGTATTTGATTTTCAATTATAAATAACCGCATGGCATTCAAATCATCCTTCCTATTTAGTTATCCGGGCTCTCCGGCCCTGCAATCGATAACCCTTAGTTGCAGGTTTTTTTCGCCGTTCCATTCGTTTACATCTATTTTAAAAACAATATCCAAAGGCTGCTTATTTTCTAGCAACACATATTTCTCCGCCATATTAAATCCGATACCAGTGAAAATGACATCACTTTGACATACAGAAAAACGAAGGTGCTGCTCTTTTACAATTTTTGAATAACCCGTATTTACTACATTTTTGGTAATGAAAACAGGGCGAAGATTTTCCGGGCCAAACGGTTCCATTTGACAAAGAATATTATAAAACGGCCAGGTAATATCGCGGAAAGAAATCTCCGCATCAATGACTATTTCGGGAATAAGTAAATCCGGATGAATAGTTGAAGCCACAACCTCCTCGAACTTTAACCTGAAAGCATCAATTTTATCCGTTTCAAGTGTCATGCCCGCAGCGGCAAAATGGCCGCCATATCCCAGCAGATGTTCCTTGCAGGCATGTACGGCTTCGTATAAATTAAACCCTGGTACACTTCTGGCACTCCCAGCCGCGAATTCGCCGGATTGTGTAAGGATGATAGTTGGGCGATAATAATGTTCAATAACCCTTGATGCTACAATTCCTACTACTCCTTTGTGCCAGTGGGGTTGAAATAATACGGCGGATTTATTGTTTATCCATTGTTCATTTTTTTCGATCAATGTCAAAGCTTCCAGGGTTGTATTCACATCCGCCTCTTTTCTGTCTGTATTATCACTGTGCAACATTTCAGCGAATTGCAGCGCCTCATCATAGGTTTCGGCTATAAACAACTGCACGGCTTTACTGGCATCATCCATTCTTCCTGCTGCATTTACTCTCGGAGCGATCATGAAAACAAGATTGCTGATATGTAATTCTCCCTGCAAACCACTTAACTTACTTAAGGCTTTGATCCCATTGTTCGGATTTTCATTGGCTTTTTTTAATCCATGATAGGCCAATATCCTGTTTTCTCCCGTCATGGGAACTATGTCAGCCGCAATGGCCACGGCTACCAGGTCAAGAAATTCATAAAAACTTTCCGCAGGTAAGTTCAATTTATCAGCTAATGCGCTCATTAATTTAAAACCTACTCCACAACCACATAATTCCTTATATGGGTAAGTGCAATCTTGTTGTTTAGGATTTAAAATGGCAATGGCGGGCGGCAATTCTTTATCGGGCATGTGATGGTCGCAAACGACAAAATCAATTTTCAATTCTTTCGCATACGTTATAAGATCAACGGATTTAATACCGCAATCCAATGAAATGATCAGCGTAAAGCCATTCGCTTTGGCAAAATCAATCCCGGCTTTACTCACTCCATATCCTTCACGGTATCGGTGCGGGATATAAAAATTGAGGTTGAAAGTTAGTTTTTTAAGAAACTGGTATAGGCTGGCGACCGAAGTTGTACCATCGACATCATAGTCTCCAAACACCAGTATCTTTTCATGGCTATTGATGGCGGTTACTATTCTGTCAACAGCTTTATCCATGTCTTTCATCAGCCAGGGATCGTGCAAGTCTGTTAATTGGGGACGAAAAAAATCTTTGGCCTTATCAAAACTGTCTATTCCACGTTGAGATAAGATCTTGCATAAAAAAGGATGTATGTTTAACGCTTTTTGTAAAAGATTGGTTTGTTCTTTATCATCTGCCAGTATGGTCCATCTTTTCTGCATACACATATATCCGCGCAATCCGTTTAAATCTTTTAATCCGTAATTAATGTTTTCTGTCAGTTACATGCAGTACAAAGTCTTTGGGCTTTCCTGCCTACACAATTATCTCCGTGGAATCTTTTTAAATCTTTTAATCCGTAATTAATGTTTTCTGTCAGTTACATGCAGTACAAAGTCTTTGGGCTTTCCTGCCTAAACTATTATCTCCGTGCAATCTTTTTAAATCTTTTAATCCGTGATTAATGTTCTGTCAGTTACACACAGTACAATGTCTTTGGGCTTTCCTGCCTACACTATTATCTCCCTGCAATCCCTTTGAATCCTTTAATCTGTGATTAATGTTTTATCTCCGTGCAATCTCTTTGAATCCTTTAACCCGTGATTAATATTTTCTGTCAGTTACATACAATACAAGATCTTCCAATCCTTTCCTCGCAGGGTTTTCAGGAAACTGGTAAAGAATATCCAGCGCCTCTTTTTTATATTCATTCATCTTTTCTGTTGCGTAAGCAATTCCTCCCGCGTCTTTCACTTTATTGATTACCCAGCTTACTTTTCTTTTATCCTGGTTATTGTTCTTCACGATATAAATGATTTCCCTGCGGGTTTTTTTGTCCGTATTATTCAACGTATAAATAAGAGGTAGCGTGAGTTTTTTTTCTTTGATATCATTGCCGGTTGGTTTACCAATATTATCACTGGTATAATCGAAAAGATCGTCTTTTATCTGGAAAGCGATACCGGTTTTTTCACCAAACAGACGCATTTTTTCTGCGATGGCCTCGTCATTACTGGTGGACCAGGCACCTGCCGAACAGGCAGAAGCCAGCAGGGATGCCGTTTTATTTCTTATTATTTCAAAATAAATATCCTCTCTTAAATTCAGTGACCTCGCTTTCTCAATTTGAAGGAGTTCGCCCTCGCTCATTTTCCTGACCGCATCTGACAATATATGAAGTATCCGGTGGTCGTTATGATCCAGTGACATAAGAAGCCCTTTGGCAAGCAAATAGTCACCTACCAGTACCGATACCTTATTTTTCCAAAGGGCGTAAACCGAAAAGAAGCCTCGTCTTTCCTGCGAGTCGTCTACAACGTCATCGTGTACCAGTGTCGCCGTATGCAAAAGCTCTACCAGCGAGGCCGCCCGGTACGCCGGTTCGGTTATTTCACCACACAGCTTTGCAGATAACAGCACAAACATCGGCCGGAGTTGCTTGCCTTTTCGCTTCACAATATAGCGCATGATCCTGTCAAGCAGGGGCGTCTGGCTTCGCACCGCTTCCCTGAAACGGGTTTCAAATATCTTTAATTCATTTTCAATTAATCCGACCGGAAGACTCATAAGCTAAAAAAGGCAATTTACGTTGCAAAAAATAAATGGTCAATAATGCAACAAATTGAGGCATTTTTTTGACTAAGTAATTGAAAAATAACAGCAAACTACCTGAAATATTTTCACAAAAATTTGGATATTATGGCTCAAATCCTATTTTTGCTTTTTATTAGGACATTGTTTTTCAATTTTAATCCTTAGTTATGGTAAGCAAAAAGTACACTTTATTGGCAGGATTTCTCTGCCTATTAGCATCATATAGCTTCGCCCAAACGAAAGTTGGCGGCAGTTATGATCCAGCTGATTCTTCCGTTATTCCCTCGAAAAGAATGCCTCAGCACACTGAATTTCTTAACGGAACAAACAACTTTCCCGCAAAACCCCGCAACCAGTGGGAGATTGGTGTAAAAGGTGGCGCATTCACCATCAGTGGTGATATACCTGCAGTTTTCCCGACGATTGGTTTTGGTGTTCACGTTAGAAAAGCGTTTGGTTATGTGTTTTCTATGAGACTTGAGTATATGAACGCTACTGGTAAAGGACTAAATTGGAAGTCTTCTTCTTATTTACCTCCTGCTGGTGGTGGCAATCCATGGTCGCAAGCCGGATATAATTCTCCAATATATTATAATAACTATAAAGCGAAAGTGCAGGACCTTTCTTTGCAGGGAGTCGTGACGCTTAACAATATTCGTTTTCATAAATCAAAGACCGGAATTAACTTTTATGGATTTGCAGGTATAGGTGGTACTGTTTATGATACGAAAGTCAATGTTCGTAACGGAAACGGTACTTACGAAGCAGCTTTCCAGACTATCCCTGGTAATGTGTACAAGGATCGCAAGGATACCCGTAAAGCTTTAAAGGACTTACTGGATGATTCTTATGAGTCACCTGCTGAAAATCATGGAACAACCCGTCCTAAATTGTTCGGAGATACATTTAAGCCATCCGGTACCGTTGGTATGGGTATAGCGCTTAAATTAAGCAACCGCATCAATATAGCCCTGGAAGACAGGATCACATTTATAAAAGACGATTTATTGGATGGTCAGCGCTGGGCTGAGCAGGGAGATCTTACACGTGACTTTGATTCATACAACTACGCTACTATCGGTTTGAACTTTAACCTGGGCGCAAAATCTGTTGAACCATTGTGGTGGTTGAATCCATTGGATTATGCCTATAGTGAAATCCGCAACCCACGCCTGATGAGACTTCCAAAACCAGTACTGCCTGATGCCGATGGTGATGGTGTTACTGACCAGTTTGACCAGGAACAAACTCCTGCAGGTGCTCCTGTTGATTCTAAAGGTGTAAGCCGCGATACGGATGGTGACGGTGTTCCTGATTCAAAAGACAAAGAATTGGTTACGCCTACTTATTGCCAGCCGGTTGATGCTGATGGTGTTGGTAAATGCCCTTGTCCTGATTCTACGTGCTATGAGGGATTCTTGATGAAACGTGGCAACCAGTGTGCTGAAACATTAGGAGCCTTACCAAGCGTTACCTTCAAAAAAGGAAGTAACAATCTGAGTGATGATAATAAAGCTGTACTGGCTACCGTAGCTTCAAGATTGCGCAACAATCCTGAGTGCAAAATAGTAGTGGTTGGCTATTGCTCTTCCAGCAAGAAAGAACAGCAATTGAGCTGGGATCATGTAAATAAAGTGATAACTCACCTGGTTGAAAAAGAAGGTGTAAGCGCTGATCGTTTTATCTTCAACTATGGCCAGGAAGGTGGTGATTGCGATACTGTTGATCTGCGTGGTGCCAACGAGGGAGAAGATGGCCCGAACACGGTAGCTCCTCCGCATCCTAACCTGCGCAAGAAATAAGAATTTGGTGATTACTTTTGCTGATAACAGACCCTTCCGCTAAAGCGGAAGGGTTTTTTTTATCGCAGATTTAGTAAGCTTCGGGGACTTCGCTAAGAGGGCTTAATCTGCGGAATCCTTTTAATGCTTCAATCTGCGATCCCCTTTATCAAAACCTTAACGACCCGCTTTTGGCTCCTTATCTTTTTTATGTAAGTTTTGTCGGTAACTATTAACTTTGCACTCCTTTATGCGAATTATAACAGTATTATTGGCCGTCATTTTCCTTAGTGCTTGCAGCAAGGGAATTAATAAAATATTGAAAAGCGCTGATCCTGAATACAAGCTTCGCATGGCGGAAAAGTATTTTGTCCAAAAGAAATATAGCAAGGCCCAGGTACTATATGAGGATGTAATGCCGTTTTATAAGACGAGGGCTGAGTTTCAGGATATTTATTACAAATATGCCTACTGTGCTTATAACCAGGCTGATTATCTGAATGCTGAGAACCTGTTTAAAACCTTTTTGGAGATATTTCCCAATAGTCCAAAGTCGGAGGAGATGGACTATATGAGGGCTTACAGTTATTTTAAGCAGTCTCCCAAACCAGAACTGGATCAAACGAATACGATCAAAGCTATGGGAATGATGCAGGTCTTTATCAACACGCATCCCGGCTCGGAGAGAAACAAAGAAGCCTCAGGAATAATCGACATTTGCCGGGCAAAACTGGAGATCAAGGAGTATAAAGGCGCTAAACTCTATTATGATATGGGTCAGTTCAGGGCAGCGGGTGTAGCCTTTACGGCCTTGCTGAATGGATACCCGGAGTCACCAAAGGCCGATGAATATAAGTTAATGATAATAAAATCATATTACGAGTTTGCGGAATTAAGTATAGTAGAGAAAAAAACGGAGCGGTTTGAGAAGGTAATCGATGAGTGTGAGGATTTTGTCGACCGGTTTCCGGATAGTAAATTGCGTAAGGATGCTGATAGTTATCTGAATTTATCCCAAACAAATATTAAAAATTTAAAGAATGAGCAAGTTAAGACGTCAGCTTAGTGCTGGTATTGCCAACAACGTTGAAACAAAAAGCCTGGACGATCTTAGAAAAAAGACGGGGAATTTGTATGAGTCGATTGCGATAGTTGCAAAAAGAGCCAACCAGATAAACATATCATTAAAAGAAGAGCTTCACAACAAGCTCGATGAATTTGCCAGCCATACCGACAGCCTGGAAGAGATCCATGAGAATAAGGAGCAGATAGAGATTTCCCGTGCGTATG
>JANOCH010000191.1:0-10893 GCA_031412015.1 Chitinophagaceae bacterium | reverse complement strand
CTGTCCTGGTAACCAGTCAGTGATTGCCGAGCCAGGGCTTTGCGGCGCGAACGTTACGTTCCTGCTTACGATCGGTGACAATTGCCCAGGATCATTAACGATCACTCAATCTCACCAGTCCGGACAGTTCTTCCCTGTGGGAGTTACTACGGTAACGGTAACAGCGACCGATCTGTCAAACAATACGGCTACTTGTACATTCGAGGTAACAGTAACCGATGGACAGGCGCCAAACATTGTTGACCCGGCTGATTTAACACTTCCGGTATTGACAGGATGTTCCAGAGTAATTATACTGACGCCACCAGCGGCAACCGATAATTGTGCCATCAATGGAGCAGGAGTTACAGCCAGTGGTATACCGGTTGATAATATCTTCCCGCTTGGTACCACTACGGTTACCTGGAGCGCAACGGATGTAAATGGTATTACTTCATCTGTGCAGCAGATCATAACAGTAACTGACCAGCTTGCACCTGTACCAGATGTTGCAAGTCTGCCAGCAGTGACCGGAACCTGTACTGCAACGGCGTTGGCTCCGACAGCAACGGATAATTGTGAAGGATTAATAACAGGTACCACGCTGAACCCGACAACTTATAACACGCCGGGTACCTATACCATAACGTGGACATACACAGATACGAAAGGCAACACATCAACTCAAACACAGTCAGTTGTCGTTAACGGTGACGGCGGTGTTATTAATTCGCAGCCTGTCAGCGCAGCGGATTGTGTGGGTGAAGACGTGACCTTTACCATAGATGCTACCGGCAGTCTGCAATGGCAGCTTAATACGGGTAGCGGATGGAATGATATTGGCGGAGCTACGACCTCAAGCCTTCAAGTACTCGATATAACAGCGGGTATGAACGGATACCAGTACAGGGTTCTCGCCAATGGATCATGCGGCACTACTATCTCTTCACCTGCGACGCTTACTGTAAATGTTGCGCCAATCGCCTTTGCGATGACAGGTGGTGGCAGCTACTGCAGTGGACCGGGTGTTGCTGTAGGATTGGCCGGATCTCAAACAGGTGTCAGCTACCAGCTTATCAAAGACGGCAGCACTCCGGTTGGACTGGCAGTTAACGGCACTGGCTCAGCGCTGAATTTCGGCAACCAGCCAAACGGTACTTACACCGTAGCAGCGATGAACACAACAACGGGTTGTGAGAATAGTATGAATGGTAGCGCAGCAGTAACGACAGGTGCTCCTCCAACAGCGTTCAACATGATCGGTGGTGGCAGCTTCTGCAGCGGACCGGGTGTGTCAGTAGGACTGGCTGCATCCCAACTCGGAGTCAACTATCAGCTCGTTCGCGACGGTAGTACTTCAGTGGGTGCTCCTTTACCAGGCAGTGGCCTCGCCATTGACTTTGGTACTCAAACAATAGGGGTGTATACAGTGATAGCAACCAATGCAACTACAGGTTGTACAAATACTATGACTGGCAGCGCAAGCGTCACAGGCGGTACTCCACCAACGACATTTAATGTAAACGGTGGTGGTTCCTTCTGCAGTGGCCCGGGAGTATCAGTAGGATTGTCAGGCTCTCAATCTGGTGTTAGCTACCAGCTCATCAGGGATAACTTTACCAGTGTAGGCTTAGCGCTTGCCGGTAACGGTCTTGCACTTGACTTTGGTAACCAAACCACGGGTGGTGTTTACACCGTGAAGGCAACCAATACAACGACTGGTTGTGAAAATAATATGACAGGAAGCGCAACGGTAATAGCAGGCGTGGCCCCAACAGCGTTTAACGTAACAGGTGGTGGCAATTACTGTGGTGTATCGAATGTTTCAATAGGATTAGCGGCTTCCCAGGTTGGTATCAACTATCAGCTGGTACGCAACGGCAATACTTCAGTAGGAGCGCCGGTTCCGGGTAGTAGTTTTGCGATCGACTTCGGTAGCCAGATCATCGGTACCTATACAGTTGTTGCAACGAATGCAACGACAGGATGTACGAATCCAATGACCGGTAGTGCAACCGTAACAGGCGGCATATTACCAACCACCTTCAATGTAACGGGTGGTGGCTACTATTGCGGAGCAACAGGAATAGCAGTTGGTTTATCTGGTTCTCAAACCGGAGTGAACTATCAGCTGATGAGAAATGGCGCTACACCAGTGGGTGCCGCGGTTGCCGGTACAAATGCGGCATTAGCCTTCGGTGACCAGACTGTTGCGGGAGTGTATACAGTTGTAGCAACTAACGCAACAACTTCTTGCACCAATACTATGACCGGTAATGCAAACGTCCAGGTAGGCCTTCCGCCAACAGTATTTAGTATGACCGGCGGAGGTAACTATTGTGGTGGACCGGGAGTAGTGGTAGGTCTGTCAGGATCACAGGCTGGAGTTAACTATCAGTTGATGAGAGATGGCTCTACGCCGGTAGGTGCTGCGGTAGCAGGAACGAACTCAGCTATCAGTTTTGGAAATAATATCGCAGGCTCTTACACAGTGGTGGCTACAAGTACCCTCACAGGTTGTGCAATAGATATGACAGGCACTGCGATCGTAACAGGAGGACCGCTACCAACAACATTTAGTGTAACAGGTGGTGGAAACTACTGTAGTGGTCCGGGTGTAGCGGTAGGTTTATCAGGTTCTCAAACCGGGGTGAACTACCAGCTGGTGAGAAATGGCTCAACCAATGTTGGTAGCCCTGTATCTGGAACCAATGCGGCCATGAGCTTCGGAAATCAAATTGCGGGTACCTATACAGTTGTTGCAACCAATGCAAGCACCAGCTGTACCAATAATATGACAGGTAATGCGGCCGTCACCGGCGGTGTATTACCAACAACGTTTAATGTAACAGGTGGCGGCGGTTATTGCGCAGGTGCCGGCCTGGTGATAGGTTTATCAGGTTCTCAAACCGGGGTAACTTACCAGTTGGTAAGAAATGGCTCAACCAATGTTGGCAGCCCTGTAGCAGGAACGAATGCAGCGATCAGTTTCCCGGCTCAGACCATTCTCGCTACGTATACGGTTGTAGCAACTCTTACCAGTACGGGATGCACCAATAATATGACAGGATCTGCGGTGATTGGAAGCGGTGTGTTGCCAACAGCATTCAACATGACTGGTGGCGGTTCATACTGCAGTGGCGCAGGATTACCGGTAGGTTTATCAGGTTCACAAACCGGGGTTAACTACCAGTTGAAGAGAGGTGCGGTAAATGTTGGTTCGCCGATGGCAGGAACAGGTTCAGCCCTGAGCTTCCCTGTACAGACCGTGATAGGAACTTATACAGTAGCGGCAACCAATGCATCAACAGGCTGTACAAATACAATGAATGGCAGTGCCGTGATCAGTGCGGGTACGCTACCAAACTTGTTTACGGTAGCCGTATCAGGAACGGGTTATACATGCGCATCAACAGTACAATTGTCCGGTTCACAAACAGGTGTCAACTACCAGTTGAAAGTCGCCGGTGCAACCAATGTGGGTAGCCCGGTTGCGGGAACAGGATCTGCGATCAACTTTGGTAGCCAGACAGCGGCTGGATATTATTCCGTGGTCGCCACTACACAAACAGGCGGATGTTCAAGAACAATGACAGGGTCGCCGGCCATCACAGCCGCTCACCCGCCAACAGCCTACAACGTGATAGGTGGTGGTGCCGCCTGCAGTGCTCCGGGAGTATCAGTTGGTTTGGCAGGCTCTCAATCGGGAGTTAGCTATCAACTGCTGAGAAATGGATCACCGATCGGCTCACCGGTAACAGGTACAGGGGTGTCTATTAGCTTTGGTCTGCAAGCGCCTACGCCAGGATCAGGTCAATATACATTTACTGTCTTTGCTACGAATACTACGACAGGATGTACCAGGACGATGAATGGCCAGGCAACAATCAGCAAGAGTGTTTACCCGACGGTTTACAATGTGTCGGGAGGTGGAACATACTGTGCAGGTGGTACGCCACGATCAGTAACACTATCTAATTCGCAAAACCTGGTAAGATATCAGTTGATGAGAAACGGATCGCCAATTGGCAGCCCGATCGTCGGAACAGCAGCGGGTGGCCCGATCAGCTTTAATAACCTGACATTGGCCGGTACGTATACCATACAGGCAGACCATACGCAGATCGCCGGCTGTCTTATCAGCATGAACGGCAGTGCGACCATCTCCTGTGTGGCAACAAGACCTGCAGAAACTGAGCAGGTTATCACGAAAGGACTCAGGCAGCCACTGGGCGTTTCAATCACAGCGTTCCCTAATCCTTCTGTAAACCACTTCAACGTGAAAGTAACCAGCACGGTTAAAGAAACCGTAGAGGTAAGGATGTTCGACATGCAGGGTCGCATGATAGAAGTGAAAAGAGGTGCACCAGACCAGATATTCAGGTTCGCTGAGCAGGCAGCTGCAGGTATGTATATTATCGAAGCACGTCAATCAGGTGTTAGCGAAAAAGCTGCCATAAAAGTCGTAAAGGCTAATTAATGAGTTAATCGAAAAACACCAAATAGTAAGACCACCTGTGCAAACAGGTGGTCTTTTTTATTATCCAATCGTTCAGTAGCTGTGATATCCTTCCTGCCTATGTCCCGGAGGGACATTTTGTAGGTTGAATTCAATTGACATTATGAACTACAGTTGAAACGAAATGTTATAATATTCCAACAACCATAGTTAGTTTACCTATGTCCCGGCGGGACATTTCGTGGGTTGAATTCAATTGACATTATGTAACTGCAGTTGACAAGGGATGTTCTCTTATACCAACAAGCATAGTTAGCTTGCCTATGTCCCGGCGGGACATTTTGTGGGTAGCATCCGATTCGCATTATTTGACCTCAGGTTCCATAGGAACGTTTCGTGCAATAATGGTCGATACAAAACTGGTAGCAGATATTTCAGGTTTCTCCGGACAGCACCGGTTTCAAGAAGTGACACCCATTGTCCGATGTAGCAAAAAAAAATAGCCCAATAATAAGTTATGAAAAGTATTACTTCCGGAAGGCAGGGTTTGATTGAGCATTCATTTTAACAGGCTGGTATCAACTTATTGTTGACGATAAAAACCCTGAAATATCCAGTGATTGTAATGAGGGTTTTAAAGATGTTTGTAAACTAACAAGGCCCATTGCGAATTGAATTTAGAATGACAGGCTTGTCGGTTCAACAAATTTATTTTTGCTGTCGGTAATAGTAACGGGAGAAATGAAGGATCAGTTTACTGTCTTGATAATACCATCCTGCCACTTGAGAAAATACAATTTTTTATTCTCAAAATAATCCAGCACCATGGTCTTCCTGTTGAGCACCGGCTGAATATCAAAGTCGGTAAAAACTTTGTCTTGTTTGCTTCCCAGGTTGGAAGAAAGATCATTGCCATGCTTTAATAAAAGCCGGGCGAATTTCCAGGTTACTTCATAGCCGCGAAAAACCATATCGCTGGGCCGTGCATACATTTTAGTGTTGAAATGATTGAATAGCCCCTGGCTTACTTTATCTGTTTTCGTATTATAAAAGGGTGTGCTATAAATGATCTCGATCCCTTTGAATTCCGGTTTGCTGAATTCTTTGATACCATCCCAGGTGGGCATCCCCATGACGGTGATAGGGTACTGCTTGCCGATAGATGCCAGTTGCAATGCCAGTTGACGGCCAAAATTCATATCAAGACTTCCGGAGATGCAAAGACTGTTACGGGTAGAATCTAGATAAATTTTGATTTGTTCCCCGGTAAAATTTTCGGGAAGTTCAACATACTTAAGTTTCAGCGGTACCGCCACTGTGCTCTTGCTGTATTCATCCAACAAAGATTTTATAGCATCATCGGCTGATCCTTTTCTCCTGAATACAATAGCAGGGTTGATAGAATAATATTTCTGGATATACCGGTAAATACCTTCGCATTGTGTTTTTAAGGTTGGGTTCAGTAAAATAAAAAATGGATTCGATACCGTACCGGCATCATTGGGCACGGTAGTATTGATGATCGGTATCTTTCTTTTGGCGGCGGTTTCCGAAAGCATCCTTACTTCATTGTTGCTGCAATGGGCGATAATAAGTTCTACGCCTTCCAATTCTGTTTTGGCAAGTTGTTGCTCGAGTGTAGCAGTAGCCGAACGGGTATCATATATAAATATTTCAAGCGGAACGCCTTGCTTGTTAAGCGAATCAATGGCCAGTTGCGCTCCTTCATAAAATTCCAACCCTGAATTGATGAATTTAGGAAAGACATTTTTCGCATACCTATATTCATTCGAGGCATCGAAAGCGGAATCAAGATAGAGTGGTGCGAATATGGCGATCTTATGTTTGACAATAGCCGAATCTGTTTGTGCATGTGAGGCAACAAACGAAGAAAGAAAAAGCGTTACAATTAAAAGGTGAATTTTCATCTTTGTCATTTAGCTATCTAAAAAATCATAGGGGTCTAGAAAATATGTTTCAAAATCTCTTTACTTGCTTATTCCGTTTTTCACTCTTGACTATTCACCTTCCTATTCCCACTCGATCGTAGCAGGCGGTTTGCTACTGATATCATATACCACCCGGTTGATCCCTTTTACATTGTTGATGATCTCATTCGAAATATTAGCCAAAAACTCGTAAGGCAAATGAGACCAGTCCGCTGTCATTCCATCCACACTTGTTACCGCTCTCAATGCCAGCGTAAATTCATAGGTTCGTTCATCACCCATTACACCCACGCTTTTTACCGGAAGCAAGATTGCTCCTGCCTGCCAAACGGTTGCATATAAATGCTGGTCTTTTAACCCTTTAACATATAAGTGGTCAGCCTGCTGCAACAATTGTACCTTTTCCTCTGTGACCTCTCCCAATATCCTGATAGCAAGACCCGGGCCGGGAAAAGGATGACGGTCGATCTGTTCGTCAGGAATGCCTAATTCCCTTCCCACTTTTCTCACTTCATCTTTGAATAAAGAACGCAATGGCTCTACCAGTTCCAGGTGCAGATGTTCGGGCAGGCCTCCCACATTGTGATGCGATTTGATCGTAACCGATGGCCCATGCACCGAAACACTTTCTATGACGTCGGGATAAATAGTGCCCTGCCCCAGCAAACCGATCCCTTGAATTTTTTTGGCTTCTTCCTGGAAAATATCAATGAATAAACTGCCGATAACTTTTCGTTTGGCCTCCGGATCTTCTTTGCCGGCGAGTCCATCATAAAAGCGTTGTTTGGCATCAATGCCTTTTACATTTAATCCTAATTGGCCGTATACTTTCAATACGTTCTCGAATTCATTTTTTCTCAACACGCCATTATCAACAAAGATGCCATAGAGCCTGTCGCCGATAGCTTTATGTATTAGTGTGGCTGCTACCGTTGAATCCACCCCGCCACTCAATGCCATCACCACTTTGCGGTCACCGATCTGTTTCTTCAGGGCTTCAACCGTATCGGTAATAAAATGCGCCGGCGTCCAATCCTGCTGGCAGCCACAGATATTGATCAGGAAATTATTGATCACCTTTTTACCCTCTGTCGTGTGATATACTTCGGGGTGAAACTGAACACCATAAAGCGGAAATGATGCTATACTTCCGTTTTCTGACTTCCGACTTCTGTCCCGATAGCTATCGGGATCTGACTTTCTAAACGCCGCTATCGGAATACTCTCCGTATCCGCCAGCAGTTCAAACCCTGCAGGCAGTTCTTTGATCGTATCGCTATGGCTCATCCAGGCCTGGCTTTTCTCTGAAACATTTTTCAGCAGGACATCTTCTTTTTTGACATGCAATTGCGCCCGGCCATATTCCCTTTTGTCGCTTTTTTCTACCCGGCCGCCAAAGCGTTTAGCGGTCAGTTGGGCGCCATAACAAATACCCAGCACAGGTACCTTTTCTATAAATGCCTGGATGTTCACGTCAGGGGCTTTTTCTTCGTTGACGGAAAATGGCGATCCCGAAAGGATAATACCTTTCAGTGAGGGATCAAACACAACCGGTTTATTAAAAGGAACGATTTCGCAGTAAACATTCGCCTCTCTGACAGCACGGGCGATTAATTGGGTGAACTGGGAGCCAAAATCAAGGATCAGTATCTTTTCAGTCATGGCCGCGAAGGTAAAAAAAGGTTTTGGGTTCGGCTTTACCAGTTTTTAGTTATTTATCCCAGTTTTATACAGGGCAATTCAGGCTTGATTATGCGTTTAGTTTATACCAAAAGGTTTTTCATGATCACGTTGAAACTGTTTAAAAGGGGAAAATTCAGAACAAGGATGACGCTGATTGGAAAGATCCGATAGCTATCGGATTACACGGATCTTATTTGTTTTGATCCGTTTTATCCGGGTCATCCGTGTTCATTTTCTACGAAATTTAAATGGCGTCTTGGTTGAGTTGACGAATTATTGCGTGGCTGTAACCTTGCCAGTGGCCTTGTAGTCAGATATATTTTAAAAGCGGGCCGAAATGCCTCAAATTTGCCAACACAAAACCAAATAAAATGAAAAGGTCTTTTTTGTTTTCTCTTTTTGCAGTTCTTGTTCTTTCTTCCTGCCATTATCTTGGAGGCAAACGGATCTCTGGTAATGGAAATATCATTACCCGTGATCATACGGTCGGCCCCTTTCAGCGGGTAGAGGTCAGCGGTGCCATGGATGTATATGTAAAACAGGATTCAAACCAGCAGCCGGTTAAAGTGGAAACGGATGAAAACCTGCAGGACCTTATTGAAATACGGGAGGATAATGGTGTATTGTATATATCACCGGTTGATAACTACAATCTTGATCCAACTAAACAATTGAAAGTGTACGTAGCAGCACCTGTGTTCAGGGGTTTTGGTGTGTCAGGTGCCAGTCGTTTATATAGCGAAAATAAATTGACTTCAACAGAGACAATGGACCTTGACCTTAGCGGTGCTTCTGAAATTAAATTGGATCTGAAAGCTCCCCGTGTCAACAGCGAAATGAGCGGTGCTTCAAGTATTGTACTGTCCGGTGAAACCAAAGACTTCAATGCGAGTGGATCAGGCGCTAGCCATTATAAATGTTTTGACCTGATGACGGAGAATACAACCGTGGATATTTCCGGGGCCTGCTCTGCCGACGTGTACGCCAGTGTAAAATTAGATGTGCAGGCAAGCGGTGCGTCAGATGTAAAATATCGTGGTGCAGCAGCCATAACACAGGACCTGAGTGGAGCCAGTGGAATAAAGAAAGTTGATTAAGTTGTTATAAGCGACAAGAAATTAAACGGCCCTCCCTGCGAGGGCTTTTTTTATGCTAGCCTGTGGGCTAATTCATATTTTGAAATGCTGGTGAAGCATCAGGCAAACCTTAATAGAAAAAAATCATTTCAATGATTGAACCTTATTACATTATTGCATGAAAAAGGAAGATAACCGTTTATACCGCCTTTAAGAAACAGGTTAAAATAATTTAATAAGGTGCCGGTTCATGAATAATTGTTTTACTGAGGTTTGGTGGTCTTGCCTGCAGTTAGACAAAAACTAAAATAGGGATTAACCAGTGCTGCACCTCAAAATATGAATTTGGCAGCCTTGTGGTATTGTTACCTAATTTAAAATTCCGAACTTACGGGCCAACCTAACTACTAATGAATTCACGCAGGGAGTTTATCAAACAATCCACATTTGCCACCGGTGGAATTTTATTCGCAGCATCTTCATTTGGTAATTTTTTTATTGGTAAAAAGCCAAAGGTTGTTATAATCGGCGCTGGTTTCGCCGGTCTTTCGGCGGCTTACTATTTGCATAAAAAGAAGATCGATTTTATAATACTCGAGGCCCGCAACCGCATCAGCGGCCGTGTTTTTTCGCATACCATCGATCCGCAGGAAAACCTGGTGATCGAACTGGGAGCGGAATGGGTGGGCAATTCACATACAAGATTGCAAAACCTCTGCAATGAATTTGGATTGGAGTTAAAGAACAACCAGTTTGAATCACACCTTATTTACCAGGGCAGGTATCATAAAAATAATGAGTGGGACTACAGTGAAGGATGGAAAAAGAAATTTCAGTCCATCATTGATGGGTATGATAAAATGACGCAAGCGGATAAAGTAAAACTGGATAAAATGGATTGGTGGCGTTTCCTGGTGAATAATGGATGCGAAGGAAGAGATCTTGATCTCCGGGAATTATTGGATAGTACGGATTTTGGCGAAACGATCCGGAGCGTATCCGCTTTTGCAGCATTGGCTGAGTATGCGGAAAGCAGTGAGAAAAATGAAATGGACCTGAAAATAAAAGGCGGTAATAGTATGCTGGCCACTAAGATCGCGGAGAAGCTCGGTGCGGATAAGATAAAATTACAACACAGCGTACAGCGGATCGTGCAGGATAAACCTGGGGTGAAAGTGTTTTGTAACAACGGGCAAACATTCACGGCTGATAAGATTATTTGTACGGTACCAACCTTTGCGGCAAAAAAAATAAAATGGGAACCGGGTTTGCCAGTTGACCAACTGAATGCCATGAACGAATTGCAATATGCCCGGATCAACAAAAACCCTTTGCTTTATAAAGAACGTTTCTGGAAAGATGAAAGCTTTGATATGATCACGGATCAATCGCCCCATTATTTTTATCATGCTACAAAGAATCAACCTTCTTCAAAAGGTGTTTTGATCTCTTATACGATTGGTGAGAAAGCAGCGGTCGTAGCCAATCAAACCGATGAATGGAAAGCGGATATGATCCAACAAACCCTGCAGCCACATTTTGGGGATGTAAAATCCTTATTGGAAAAACAAGCCAATTATTATTGGGGTAACGATGAATTTTCACGCGGCGCTTATGCGGTGTATGGAAAAGGACAATGGTTTCGTTTAATGCCCATTTTAAAACGTTCACATATTCACACCCATTTCGCCGGAGAGCATTTGGCCGTTTGGCAGGGCTTTATGGAAGGAGCTATTAATACTGGTGA
>JANOCH010000190.1:0-10927 GCA_031412015.1 Chitinophagaceae bacterium | reverse complement strand
ACCAGGCCATCCAGGTTTATTTCTGTTGGTTTTAATTCAATATCAGTATCCTGTATCTTATAAAAGCATTGCGTGAAATTTACTTTTAACCCTGCATCTTTTAAACGGCCCTTGCCGGTTACCTCGAGGTGGTTAAAAGCGCCACGCAGATCGAAATTGCCGGTAACATAACCCTGCATATCAGAAAATAAGGTCCCCAGGAATCTCTCGAGTATCTTGACCTGGAAATTATTTGTCTTTAGCGCTATAAGATTATTTTTCTGTTGTTCCGGGCCACCAACATTCATGTCAATATCAAAAGCTAGGCTGGTTGGATTATCAAGAGAATTGCCTTTCGCTTTTAATTGTTTGGTTTTATTATCATATACCAGGCTGGCTTTTATATCGCCAATCGAATCATTATCCATTCGTACTCCTTCAGCAGCGATATCGTCTGACGTGATATAGAGATTGTTAACAGGGTCTTCAATTAATAGGTTACCGGATACCAGTCCCTCCAACCTGTTCTTCGGCAGGAAGAACGGAGAGAAATCCCCTACATTCACTTTTTTAAGTTCTACCAAAAGGTCATTCCAATCGCCGATCTCCGCCGGTCTTGTTCTTACCCGAACCTCCTGTCCATTTTCCTTTAGCACCAACTGGCCGCTGGCGGGGGTATTTCTCCTGAACTCCAGCTCGCCATTGTCTTCTATGACCCAGGTTTTGCCATTAACAACAAAAGAGGAAGCATCGAATTCAATCTTTACTCCGTTGTCGTAAGTAAACACTTTTACATGGAGGTCGGCCTGGTTGATCGCCTGGTTGGATCCGGTGTTGATCTGAACATCCGAAATGTCATTGCGTGCATTGATCCTGAAGAGCGCCAATGGTATATTGAGACTATCGCTTATGTTGATATTGGAAGCAATACCGTACAAAGCGAGGCTATCTTTGTTTCCACTGGCCGCCAGTTTCACATTATCAAAATTATATTTCGAATATTTGAACTGTGGAATATCAGCATTGAGTTTTAATTCACTCTTGCGGGTATCCAAATTTCCATAAATATGACTGTTATTAAAACCGGCAAGGCTGCTATCGATCAGTTTAATATAGTCGTCTACCTGCTGGGTTTTAATGTCGAAGGTCAGCGATTGATTCTCCGGTTGCCTGTTTGGCGGCTTGATATAGGCGGGATAATATTTATTGAGAAAAAGTTTTACGGCATCCGGCAGATCACGGATATTGAAATCGCCACTAACAGTGGCTTCAAACTCATTCGACCTGGCGGTTAATGTTTTTACATTGTCGATATAATCGGAAGAAAAAACTAACGAATCAAAAGGCAACGGGTTGCCGTTTCTTGTCAGCGTTGCCTCTGTTATCCTGGCATTCCCCAGGAAGTTGTCAATAGTAGCACCGGAAAAGTTGAGATTGAATTTTCCGCCAAAACTGATATCGTCTTTGGTCAGATTGAGTTTTTTCAGATTAGCTTTTTGTACGTCAGCTAAAAAATTGAAGGTGGGTGTTTCTTTATTAAAATCAATTAATCCGTTTAGCGTCAGATCTGCTTCTTCGTCTTTAATAGAAGCGATCCCTTCAAATCTTTTTTTGTCCAGTTTACCTTTGATAGTCAGATTGTCATAACGGTATCCCTTGTAATCAATGAATTGAATTTTACCATCTATTTCCGACTGCCTTGTTTTTTCGTTGAAACCTCTTCCTTTTAGTGAACTGTTCAGTGAAACAGCGCCGATATTCTTATCACCGATAAATTCACCCAGCTTGAAGTAATCCGTTGAAATGGTACCGGAATAAACCGGATCCTTGCCAGCCGGAAGTTTCATATTCAGGTCACTTTTCACCATGCCGAGATTGGTTTGAATGGTACCAAAGGTTACAAAGTCGCGGATAAAACCAGTGAAACTGCCATTGAAACGTATATACTGCAATTGCCGGAGATTAGGCGATGTAACCGAACGGATGGCTGGAACGAATGCCGACGCATCATCATAAGTAGTTCTGAAATCATTGGCTTTAAAATCAATAAATGTTTGATTGATATCCGGTAAACCGGTCATACTGATGTCGCCATTAAGCAAGCTGTTATTACCCGCTTGTATCACCAGGTCTTTTCCTACCAGGTCATCGACGGTACCTCGTATGACTCCATTTAGTTTTATAGATTTCTTCCACGTTTTCAGGGCAGGGGCGAAATAGGCGATATCATCGCTGTCAATTTCCGAATTGTCAAAGTTGCCCTGCATTTTTACTTTATGAATGAAATCATTCATGCTGCTCATGTCATCATAGCTCATCCGGAAATAATTCCGAATCGTGCTATTATTGGTTTCGATCAACAGGTTTGCAAAAGCCATCTCCTGCGGCGTTAGTTTTACTTCGGCTATTAAATTCTTCACGTCAAAACCACTGCGTTCTTTTGTTTGTAAGGTGAGATGCGTGGTCACCGTATCTTTTTCCCATAGCACGTTGGTTAAACTTCCATTAATATCGCCAAATTCAATATGCCTGCCATCGAAGAAAGCCAGCTCCGGTGTTTTGGAATAAGCATCGTTTTTGAACGTGCCGTTTTTTAATTCCAGCCTGGCCACTTTGACTATCCACCCGCCTTCATTCCAGTTGAGTACGGAATCAATAGGAGACGCCGTAATTGCTACTGTGCTGTCGGGAGCCGGTTTCGGTTTCAACCGTTGATAATTGAACAAACTGAAATAAGGTTTATCAATGACCAGTGAACCGAGGTCAATAGTTTTTTTAGAAAGATCAATATTCTTTGTGTCCAGTTGGAGTGAGCCAACGGCGATGGTCATGTCCTGGCCTAGCCACGTATCCTTTTTAACAAAGGAAACATTTTTCAGATCCATTTCTTCCAGGCTCAACTGAGTGCCGCCGCTGCTTTTGCCGGAAGATGGTGAAGAAAAATAATCGACCAGGAACTGGTGTCTCCAAACCGGGTCATTGCGTTGCATTTTAATGACAGCATTTTCAAGCCCAACGTATTTCAGCACGATATTCTTTTTGAAAAAGAACCAGTCCGTTAATCTCAACTTTACTTCGCCGGCGTATAGCAACGTGTCTTTTTGCCGGTCTTCAATCAATACACCCTGCAAATGGAAATTGTTGAACAAAGAGAAATCAACACGCTTTATGTCAATTTTTGCATTAAGGTCTTTGGAAAGCCGTTGTGTTACTTTATCCGTGATCCAGTTTTGGCCAAACGGTGTTTGAATAAAAACCCATAAAGCTATAACGAGAAATAGCAGTGACAGGAAGAACCACAACAGTATTTTTTTGAAACGCTTCAGCTTCAGGTATATTAATTTGTAAAAATACGTAATCCACTCTACTCAAGTTCAATGCCAGCAATCGTTACTTTGATCTAAAATGAAGAAGAATAAAGAAACTTTAATCGGTAATTTGCCTAAAAAATACAACATGAGGAAACTGCTTCTGCTTTTTTCACTTTTCTTTCTAGAAAAAGCATGGTCCCAGTCCGTCCAAATGGGAAAACACAAGTTTGTGCTGGTAATACACGGTGGGGCAGGTACTATATTGAAAACCCAAATGACAGCAAAAAAAGAAGCGGCCTATCAAAAAGCGCTGAATGAGGCACTGGAAAATGGCGCTGTTATTCTAAAAAATGGAGGATCTGCATTGGATGCTGTTGAAGCAAGTGTAAAAACACTGGAGGATAACCCGCTGTTTAATGCCGGGAAAGGAGCTGTTTTTACTAATGAAGGAAAGAATGAACTGGATGCCGCTATTATGAATGGAAAAACATTAGAAGCCGGGTCGGTAGCCGGTGTTAAAACAATCAAAAATCCGATCAGTGCCGCAAGAGCGGTCATGGAAAAAAGCCCGCATGTGATGATGACGGGCGAGGGGGCTGAGAAATTTGCCACGCAACAGGGAATTGAGATCGTTGACCCTTCCTATTTCTTTACCGAGGAAAGGTGGAAAGGACTGCAAAGAGCGAAGCAGGAAGATTCCACAAAGATGCAAAAGGATCATACTGACACAGCGAATAAAGCAGGTTTGAAACAGCCAGGCAACAAGGATTATAAGTATGGAACAGTTGGTGCGGTTGCTTTGGATCAGTATGGAAATCTTGCGGCGGCCACGAGCACCGGAGGTATGACCAATAAAAAATTCGGAAGAGTGGGCGATGCGCCGATCATTGGGGCCGGTACTTACGCTAATAATAAAACAGTGGCCATAAGCGGAACCGGTTGGGGTGAATATTTTATTCGCCTGGTGATGGCCAAAACAATCAGTGACATGATGGAGTTTGGTAAGATAAAATTGAAGGCCGCGGCCGATGAAATGATCATGAAGCGATTACCGGCTTTGGGGGGAGATGGTGGCTTAATAGCCGTGGATAAGGATGGAAATATCACCATGCCATTCTGTACGGACGGGATGTATAGAGGCTATATAAAAGAAGGCGGGAAGAAGGTAGTTGAAATTTATAAATAGGGGAGCATCCTATTTTTCATTGAGCATTAGTTATTGAGAGTTGAACATTGAGCATTTTCTTCGCAGGAATGCTCAATGTTCAATATTCAACGCTCAATTTTCAATTTTAAAAAACAGAACTATACAGAATCATTTTCCCCTGCTGACCACTCCTCCCTTCCTGCTATCAACACTGATCGTATATCTTGAACTTCCCTGTATGATCCACCTTACCGTTATTTGTCCAAGGCCGGGGATATTATCTACTTCAATCGTCTGCGGATTATTTTTTTGTTCCGTTGCAGCGGCTGGATTGCGATTATCTACGGTCATTCCTGCTATAACTTTAGCGCCGGTCAATGAAATATGATCGGGTCGTTCGATTTTATATTTCAAGTCCTGGCTGGAATGAGTAGGCATCAATCGTTTGTTAGCGATGACGGCGGTTACTTCTTTCAATCCATCTCCGAGATCTTTTTCCATGATGGTATCTATTTCGAGCTTGGGTGTATGATAAGCATGGTAGATGGAGAACGCCATATTGCGATGTGCATCGCTTTCCAATAAAAATCCCGGATGCATGCGGGAGAAATTCTTTTTAAAACCACCGATCTCTATTTTGCCATATTGCGGATGATCATATTCATGCCATTCCACGAAGGCGTCTTTAAATAAAAGATAGCGATCAAATTTAAAACTGGTATTATCATTGTCGTCCCTGGTAGCATCAGAGTTGTACATTAGGTAAGGCGTCCATAATTCATTGGAATAAGTGTAGATGCCGCGGCCGCCGTAAAACCAGTCCAGCTCACCGCCGAATACCGAATAAAGATCTTTGTACACGACCAGATATTTATAACCCGGAATGATCTCTTCGCCTTTCTTACCGATCGCATCATATACCTGAACATCCGCAGCGTTGTACGTATTGACATCTTCCAATGCACCGGGTCCGCGCAGGATCATCCCACCTGCATTATGAAAAGATTGCCCTGCAGCGATATTCGGATGCCTCATCACGAATTCCATCACTGCCCTGTTCTCCGGCAAAGAAAAAGGATATTTATAGGCACCATTCTGCACATAGTTCGGTTGCCAGTTCCATCCCCAATCGCGGTTGGGATCGTATTCAAACTGTGCGCCATCTTCGTTCACCTGCCCATCACCGTCATTGTCTATTCCTTCAGCGCCTAAAATTTCATACTCACCTTTTTCATCATTATCAGCTTCGATCATCCGTGCTGGATTTACCGGGTCAACCCTGTAACGGCCATTGGGGTTTTTGCGGCGCATTATCACGATGCTTCCATCGCCATCAAGGTCATCATAACCATCTTCGTCCACCTGTCCATCCATATCATTATCTATCGGTACCACGCCCGAACGGGGAGAATTAGCATTGTTAGGATTTTTAAAAAAGCTATCTCTTGCGTCGGGATTGATCGTAGGAACGATATAGAATATTTTGTCGGCCAGTAATTCTTTGATGAATTTATTGTCGTTAAAACTCTCCGTCAGGTACCAGGCGGTGTACATAGCAAATTCACTTCCCTGTACTTCGTTGGAATGGATATTTCCATCAATATACATTCCCGGTTTTTTATCAGCATCACCTTTTGAATAATTGGTAATGGCGATACACCAGATATCACGGCCATCATAAGATTTGCCGATCGATTCCAGTTTGGCCAGACCGGGATATGCTTTCACGATCTTCTTCAATATATCACCAATCCCTGCATGATCATTGTACCGGTTCCAGCTTATCACCACCTTGGGGTTCACCGGGGAGCCGGCTGCTTTGTAGATCTGTTCACTGGTTTGCGCAAAGAGGATATGCTGTGAGCAAAAAAGTGACGTAATTAAAAGTGCTTTTATTATAGTGAGTTTCATGACGATGTTTTGAAGGATAAACTTTGGTTTACAAACTGATCTCAATTCTTTTGCTTCCTGTTGTCGGGCTTCCTGCTTCCAGTGTGATCTTCCCGGAGCCTTTTATCAGCCAGGTTAGTTCTTTTGAACTGAGACCTTCCAGTGAATTTAAGAGCTGTATCTTTTTTCCGCTGATCACTGATTGACCATTGCCTGTATTTACTTTCACGTTGATCCGTTTTACCCAATAGGAACGTTCTCCTAATTTTGAATGAGAAGCCAATGAACCTTTATTAATAAAAGATGCGGTGATGCGGGTAAGACCCGCACCTAATTTTTCGGTTTTGATATTTACGATATCAAGTTCAGGTTGATAGCCGGCTAAACGAACTATAAAATCAGTATGGCTCTTTACCAAACTATCAATTAATTTATAAGGAGGATTGATCAGCACAAACGGTGAAAGGCCACCTGCCTCCACTAGTTGATCAGGGAAGTCCGGATGCTGTATCTTTTTCCAGTCCGTGTAAGAATTATTAATGCCCTGTTGCGCTGCCCATTTCAAATAGTTGGCGGTTGCATCTTCTATTGTAAGGGCTTTTTCTTTTTTGCTGGTGTCCGGTTGAAATTTCGGAACAAGCCAACCAGGTGTACTAAAACTATAGCGACCATAGTGATAATAGGCCCAGGATAAAAAATCGCCACCGGCAGGACTGGTCTTTGGTGCATCTTTCATTTTCGTGGTCTTGTTGTATAGCTCCGACACCATGTTGTTCACTTTGACATCAGGTTCCAACCATCCTGTCACCACCCTGGTGGTGGTATTGGCAGCCGCAAATGAAAAAGGGGTGGAGAGATTATTATTACCGGAAAAACTTACGACCGCATACACGTTAAACAGTTGATATAAATTATCCAGTATAGCCCTCGATTCCTTCTCGGAGACGGCAAATTCACCGGAGCCGGTCGTGAAAGCCGGATGCTTGAAAGAAAGATTTTTATTGAACGCCACACCGCCTTCGCCGTCTTCATTAAAAGCACCGTCCTTATCGTTGTCAATGCCTTCAGACAATAATATATATTTTCCTTTCTCGCCCTTGGTGATATCTGCCTTTACCAGTACCCTCGGGTCATCAGGATGTGTCTTGTACTCACCGATAGGTGACTCAATTCTCATCATGGTGATCTTACCGTTTCCATCAAGGTCATCAAAAGCGTCTTCATTTAATTTTCCATCCCTGTCGTCATCCGTTTGCGAAGCGTTGCCCGGTCTTTCATATTTCAAGGAAGCAAAGTATTGCTCCATGGCATCTGGGCTCATATTCGGAAATACATAGAAAGTGGTCTTGCCTAATAAAGTTTTAATGCTATCCGTATTACTGCCCTGCAATAGTTTTTCTGCAAAGCCAATGGCCAGCTCCGTTCCCAACAGGTGATTGCCTTCAACACCACCGGCAATGGCGATAGCTGGTTTAGTTTCTGTATTGCCGTTGCCGATCGTCAGCATCCAGATATCTTTTCCACCAACGGTTTTTGTGATGGACTTTAACTTAACTAATTGGGGATAGTCTTTCTGAAGTTTTGAAAGCCGGGTTGTCTGCTGGCTGTAATTGCTATAATCGCCTTGCGCTTGCATAAAAGAAATTATAACGATAAGGTTCCAAGAAGTAGCGGCTAATTTTTTTATCATTCAATAGTGATTTGGGAAATAAATATAAAATAAATAAGGACAGGTTTATGTTTATGTTTTGAGTGGGGAATGAAATTAAATGCTAAAGGCAAAAAAATAAAACGGTGAGGCTACAAGCCTCACTGAGCTGATTGAAATTAGATACTTATCTTTAAACCATTCCTGCCGCCAGCTATTAAATTAACTACAGCCCTGCTTATGTACAATGCCTTAACCACCCACCGTATCCGTTCTATCGATGCATTTCGCGGCATTACTATCCTTGTGATGATATTTGTAAACGATGTGTCAGGGGTATCAGGTATACCCGATTGGATGAAACATAAGGCCGCTGATGCTGATGCTATGACATTTGTTGATGTAGTGTTCCCTGCCTTTCTTTTTATCGTTGGAATGTCGCTTCCGTTTGCTATCAATAATCGATTGAAAAAAAGTGATTCTTTTCTAAAGTTGCAGGGGCATATTCTTTGGAGGACATTGGGATTGCTGGTATTGGGCGCTTTTATGGTAAACGGCGAGAGCGGATGTAATGAAAAAGCAATGGGTATGTCCGGCGCTGTCTGGTCGCTGTTGTTTTATTTGTGCGTTATATTAGTTTGGAACGTGTATCATTTTAAAAATAAAACAGGGAGTTGGCTCTTACGAATAGCCGGTGCTGTTGGTTTAGGATTGTTAGGACTTGTATATCGGGGAGGCGAAGATGGTTCGCAGCGTTTATCACCGCAGTGGTGGGGAATATTGGGTTTGATCGGTTGGGCTTATTTATTCAGTTGTATTATTTACCAGTTGGTCAAAGGAAGAATAGTCTTATTACTCCTGGCAATTGTTACCTGTATAGCATGGTATACGATCAGCAGGTCGGATGGCATGAAGGGAATAGCGATAGGGCAATGGATGGCAGAAAGAGCTGGCCATGCGGCCCATACCAGCATTGTACTTTGCGGTATTGTCTTATCACTGGTGTTTTTTGATGAAGGAGTTATTAAAAAGATCAACCTGCGTTTTGTATACGCAGGTTTATTCGCTTTAGCCGCGATTACTGCGGGTTACCTGCTGCGACCTTTCTACACCATTTCCAAAATATATGCTTCCCCCACCTGGTGTTTGTATAGCGTTGCAATATGCACTATACTGTTTTCTGTATTGTATTGGCTGACGGATGTGAAAAAAATGGATCGCTGGACCGCATTTTTTCAACCGGCCGCGTCCAATCCACTGCTGGTATACATTCTGCCTGGTATCATCATGTACTTACAGATTTGGCTGGGATTGTATTTCATGCCAGCAATTTTTCATGAAGGGATTTTAGGAATCTCCTGGTCTCTTTGCTATGCGTTACTGATTATGGTTTTAGCTATGGCTTTAAATAAAATGAAGATCAAATTGCAACTATAAAAAGCTAGTCATTGTAGACGAGGTATTTCGTGACTTACACAACGATCCCGACTGTCATCAACCAATAGAATAATCAGAAAATAAAAGGATATCCAATTCCCAACTGGAACTGTGCTCCTTTAAAGAATGGATAGCTAAACCATTTGTTTTGAAATGCCGCATCTGATAAAGCCGGGCTGGGATCTTTAACCCGGTAAGAATAATCGAAGCGGATAACAAAGAAATCAAAGTCGACCCTCAGGCCACCACCAGCGCCAATAGCAATGTCTTTACCCAAACGGCTAAGTTTAAAAATTTCTTCTTCAGGTCGGTTGGCCGCACTTTTCATAAACCATATATTTCCGATATCGGTAAACAACGCGCCATTTACTTTTATGCCCAAGGGTTTGCCAATAGGAAAACGAAATTCGGCATTGGCTTCTAATTGTATATCGCCATAGCGATCTGGTGTCCCTGACTTGCCTGCGAATTCTTTTAAAGTTGAACCCGGTCCAAGCCTTCTCAACGCCCATGCCCGCATACTATTGGGCCCACCGCTGAAGAACTGTTTGAAAAAGGGAAGGTTGTTTCTTTTGTCAGGATTTCGGGTAGAATTGAATTCATAGCCAACCCCTGCAAAGGCCCGAAAAGCAAGCGATGATTTATGGAACCGTATCAGGTGGGCAAACTCGAAGTCCATTTTTACAAAACGATAGAGTTGAGAATCCAGGAAGGAGCTCCTGATCAGTTGCGAAACAGGCTCGGATATTTCAAGATTCGTGCGGACAATAGTTAGTTTGTTTTTTTGACCGCCTGTTAGGGTGAGATTCAAGATCAATGTTGACACAAAACCATCGGTAAAAATATTTCTTAAGGCGGGATTGGCTTCAATGAGTTTTCTTAAACTATCTCGCCTGTTGATGTACGAATATTCAATGTTGGGAAATTTAAGGATTCCAAATAATTTTCTACGTTGAAATTCCCAGCCCCAGGAACCATTGATGGTAGTCAGGTTATAAAGCAATCGTCTTTCCGTGTTTGCCGCATTAAATGAAAACAAGGTTCTGAAGTTATCACGATAGTTTTCCCTGATCATTCGTTGAAAAGGAAGAAACCTGGGGAAATAAATATTATGGCTGAAACTGACCTGCTGTGTTTGAATAAATTGTCCGGAGCCTATCGTTTTACCAAGCTCTATTCCATAGCGGATATTGGAGTTGGTGTTATTGGCGGCCTTAGCAAAGTTCCTGTTTTGCACGCCTGCATTCACGCCTACACCCAGAAGGTTTCCCGAAATAGCACTTTGGTTGATACTGCCTTCAAGATTGGTATTGAAAGAATATTTTTTTGCGGGTGTCAGGCGTATCAGGAAGTCAACTGTATCTCCTCTTGGAAGCTGGTCAATACTGACCATACGCCAGGTTCCTAATGAATTGAATCGATTGATAGTTCGAATGTACCGGCGCTGGCGGTAAACGCTATCGCGGGGCAGGTAGATATTTGCCGGAAATACTTTTGCCTTAAACCGGTTGCGAT
>JANOCH010000189.1:0-5038 GCA_031412015.1 Chitinophagaceae bacterium | reverse complement strand
TCCAAAATGCCTTCAAAAAATGGCAGGGAGAAGTACTGGGACTAATAAGAACCAATGCGGTGGAAAAAAAGAAACGGTATGAGGCAGAATTTCAAAAAAGACTAAATACCAATCCGCAATGGAAATCGCAATATGGAAATATATTAGGTGATCTGCAAGCGGCCTATACCGTAATAAAACCATACGGTCTTGCAAGAGATTATTATCTGGAGATCAGCAGTAAGATCGAACTATTCACCATCGCGGCGCAATTAAATTCGTTGGTTAAAGCCTATGAAAGAGGCGCCGATAAAGCTTTTGCTGATCAACTGGTAAAAGTGAAACAGAAACTGGATGAATTGTACAAAGAGTATAGCCCCGAAGTAGATCAAAAACTGTTTGGATCATTGATGGAAATGTATATCAAAGATCAGCCCGCTGAATATGTTTCTATGTATGCTATTAATCTTCGGAATCCGCAGGATAAAAAAGACGAAGGTACAGCCACGATGGAAAAAATGTTGTATACAGAAAGCCTTTTATCCAATAAAGAGAAATTATACAGGGAGTATTTAAGTAAGGACCCCAAACAGGCGATAGACTTGATGGTTAATGATAAGGCCATGCGACTTTACCTCGATATGGTCAATACGTATAATACTCAGATTGCTGCCAGGCTCAATCCCATTCAAAACCAGATCAATCAATTGCAGCGAACCTATATGCAGGCGCAAATGGAAGTGATGAAGGAAAAGAGGTTTTATCCCGATGCCAATAGTACACTCCGTCTGACCTATGGAAACGTGAAGGGCTTCCAGGCGAGAGATGCCGTGAAGTATGACTACTATAGTTATATGGATGGCCTGATGGAAAAATACAAACCAGGAGATTATGAGTTTGATGTGCCCGAAAAACTGAGGGAGCTGTATCAAAAAAAGGATTTCGGTCAATACGGAATGAAGGGGAAAATGCCGGTTTGTTTCATAGCTACCAATCATACAACGGGGGGAAATTCCGGTAGCCCGGCCCTTGATGCTTATGGAAACCTGGTAGGCCTCAACTTTGACCGGGCCTGGGAAGGAACGATGAGTGATGTTAACTATGACCCCTCTATTTGCCGCAATATCATGGTAGATATCCGCTATGTCTTGTTTGTAGTTGATAAATTCGCCGGTGCCGGTCACCTGGTTAAGGAAATGAAGCTCGTTCATCCCAGGAAGAAATAATTTAATATGAGTGCAGGAAAAGGCCTTTGTTGGCAGGCCCCATTTAACCACCAAACATTCACCTGAAACCTTTATAAAACGGGCATTTTGACCGTTTTTCCACAATTTGTTAATATCCATAATTACCCTATTTTTGCCTCCCTTTTAAACCCTAGATATTAAATATGTCAGTAATTCAGAAGATCCAGGAAAAGTATGCAAAGCTGATGGCCGTGATCATCGCTGTGGCCTTGCTTACTTTTGTCGTAATGCTTGCCTTTGAAAACGGTGGAACTTTATTCAATGCCGGTCCATCCAATACCGTAGGTGTCATCAATGGAAAAAAAATAGATGCTGTTGCTTTCAGCAAAATAATTGATCAGCAGGAAGCTGGAATGGAAAGACAGGGTTACCCACCAGGGGCCGCCTTGAGACAGCAAGCGATTGAATCAGCCTGGAATGAGGAATTGCGCCGTGTAGTTATGACATCTGAGTTGGACAAACTGGGAATGCAGATCGGAAAAAAAGAAATCGGCGATATATTATATGGCGCTAACCCGCCACAGGACCTGAAACAGCAATTTACCGACGAAAAGACGGGTGCTTACAATGCATTGATGGCCAAACAGCAGATTGACCAGATGATGAAAAATAAGCAAACACCGCCTCAACAAAAAGAGCAATTTAACCAATATATCGAGCAACTGGAGTTTATCCGTTTGAATGATAAATACAATTCGTTACTGACCAACAGTACCAATTTTCCAAAGTGGCTTGTAGAAAAACAAAATGCTGACAACAGCCAGTTGGCCAAAGTTTCTTTAGTAAGGGAGTTTTATACCAGTGTTCCTGATAGTGCTGTTAAGATCAGCGACAAAGAAATAGAAGAGTATATCAGTAAACATAAAGATGATTTCAAGCAAGAAGAAAATCGCAGTATCGCTTACGTTGCCTTTAGTGCATTGCCTACAGTGGCAGATACCAATGCTACAAGAGAAAGAATACTGGCGTTAAAACCGGAACTGGATAGTACCAAAGACCTGCAGCAGTTTCTGGAAAGCCAGGGAGTACAAACCTATTATAATGGTTATATCAATGGCTCAAATATACAGATCGAAGCGAAAGACTCTATTTTCAAAATACCTGTAGGTTCAGTGTACGGACCCTATATTGATGGTGGAACATTTTCGCTGGCAAAATTAGTGGGCGTAAGATCCCAGCCCGATACAGTTAAGGTTCGCCATATTCTCATTGCAACAAAAAAACAGGATCCGCAAACAGGACAATTATATGATGTACGGGATTCATCTGCAGCACAAAAAATACGCGATAGTGTACAAACAGCGTTTAACAACGGATCACCTTTTGACAGTTTGGTAAAAATTTCGGAAGATGATCCTGAAAGCGAAAGTCCACAGGGAGGAAAATATAAAGGCGGTATCTATGATAAGGTAACATCCGGCCGAATGGATCCAGCATTTAATGACTTCATTTTTGGCAACCCCGTAGGCTCAAAAGGATGGGTGAAATCTGTATTCGGTTACCATTACGTCGAAATTCTTTCTCAGAAAGGAAGCTCTCCTGCATATAAGATCGCCTATTTATCACAGCCAATTGAAGCCAGCCAGGAAACAGACGCCAACGCTAATAACGCGGCCAATTTGTTTGCCGGTGATAGCCGGGATCAAAAATCATTTGACGCCAATAGTGAAAAGCTGGCAAAAGAAAAAGGGATCAATAAAATGATCATTCCTAATATTTCTCCTAATGCCGCGCAATTACCCGGACTGGGAATGTCCCGCACCTTTGTAAGAAATATTTATGATACCAAGCTGGGCGGGATAGTACAACCCGAAAGAGTAGGTGATAACTATGTAGTCGCGATCGTAACAGAAGTCAACGAAAAAGGTACACAAAGCGCAGCGAGGGCAAGAATGTCTGTTGAGCCACTTTTGATGAATCATAAAAAGGCAGAGATCCTTAAAAAGAAGATCGGTGCGATAACTACGTTAGAGGCAGCTGCTGCTGCACTCGGAGGAAAAACTATCGAGGTCGCGGACAGCATACGCCTTAGCGGAACGCAAACATCTATCGTAGCGTCTGAACCAAAAGTAATCGGAGCGGCCTTCAACCCGGCGAACAAAGGAAAAGTGGTGCCAGAGGTAATAGAAGGATCTAGCGGTGTATATGTGGTAAGAGTTGACAATGTAATGGCAACGGCGGTAGCTAATGCTAATGTAGCAGAGCAAAGGAAAGCGAAATACCAGGAAAATAAAATGCGGAGCGCCTATTCACAGCAGGTGTTGATGCAGGCGGCCGATATTAAAGATAACAGAAGCAAACTGTACTAAAATAGCGAACAATCACAACCAATTGCTGTAGAGATCCCGCCACCTGGCGGGATTTTCTTTTTAGTGGCAGCATAGATAAAATATTAATAGCCGGTAAGGGCGGAGGTAAGCATAATGTCTAATAGCAGATTTGTATAAGGACTGCAATTATACGTTAGTCTTCAATAAACTGACAATAAGCTTAATTGTTTCAAAGGAGTTAAAGACTTTGCGCCTTCCCGGCAAAAACAACTAAACAACAAAGCCCTCCCGGTGTTATTATCTTTGTGATCGAATTACAGTAACATGTCAGAACCATTTATCAATAAAGTAGCAGAAAGCGGGATCATCACATTGGACCCGGCAACCTATATTCCTGTGGGGGAAACCGTAGTCTTTGATATGAAAGATCATCTGTTCATGGGCCTGATCCTGAAAGAAAAAGATTTCCGCGAAGCACTAAAGAAAATGGATTGGGAACAATACCGTGATAAAAATGTAGCGGTTACCTGTACAGCCGATGCGATCATTCCAGCCTGGGCCTATATGCTGGTGGCATCTAACCTGCAACCGTTAGTCAAAGACATGGTAATGGGCGACGAAAAAGAATTGCAACGACAGCTGTTTCTAAAAAATATTTCACGGATCGACGTAAATGATTTTGCTGATAGGCGGGTTGTGATAAAAGGATGCGGCGATATTCCTATCGGTGATTTTGTATACATGGAGCTTACAAAAATATTACGACCCGTAGCTAAAAGTATTATGTATGGAGAACCGTGCAGCACGGTGCCGGTTTACAAGAAGAACTCCCAAACTTCTTAAAGGGAGTTTGCCGGAACTCTAACCTTTATTATCGTAGTCTAATCTCAACTTGAAGGACTTTTCGTTAACCCCACTAGGGATTCGGGTTTTTAAAACCACCCCCTTCTTTTAAAAATATACAACATGATCAATGGAACTAAAAACATAACGCCAACAGCTAAATAAAAGCCCAAATCATGATGTGCGAAAGGAATGACATCGAAGTTCATTCCAAAAATACCACCGATCACCGTCGCTGGTGCCAGCAGGCATGTTACAATGGTCATCACCTTCATTACTTCATTAAGACGAAGGTTGACGTTGCTTACATACAGATCCTGCATACTCATCATCACATCCCGGTAGTTCTCACTTAGGTCATATGCCTGTACAATATGGTCGTAAACGTCTTTAAAATACTTGGTGGTACGGTCATTCAACAGATCGCTTTCGCTGCGGATAATACCACTGATGAGGTCACGAACCGGAGCGATATTTCTTTTTAAAACAATCAGCTCTTTCCGCAGTTGATTGATCCGCGCCAGAGACCGCTTGTTACTTCTGCGAACTACTTCTTCTTCAAGGGTTTCAATTTGTTCTCCCAGCGATTCCATAACTAAGAAATAATTATCTACTATCAGATCAAGCATGGCATACAGCATATAATCAGCTGTTCGCTGACGTATCTGGCTTTTGGTGATCTTTAGCCGGCTGCGTATC
>JANOCH010000188.1:0-3056 GCA_031412015.1 Chitinophagaceae bacterium | reverse complement strand
CCTTGTTTGCACGTGTCGGTGGTGGTATCTATACCAAGGCCGCCGACGTAGGTGCTGACCTGGTCGGAAAGGTTGAAGCCGGTATTCCAGAAGATGATCCCCGTAATCCGGCTACCATTGCGGACAATGTAGGTGATAACGTAGGTGACGTTGCAGGTATGGGCGCCGATCTTTTCGGGTCTTACGTGGCAACGGTTTTAGCTACGATAGTATTAGGGCAACAAACACAAGTACTGGATGCCGATACGCTTGGCGGATTCTCACCGGTTATTTTGCCGATGCTGATCGCGGGTGTTGGTATCTTATTTTCTATAGTCGCTACTTTATTTGTCCGCGTTAGTGATTCTGCAGGGATCAATACTAACACGGTACAAAAAGCGCTGAACATGGGTAACTGGGGTTCCATCGTTTTGACGGCCATTGCCGCCGCAGGATTAGTATACTGGTTGCTTCCTGAAAATATGGAACTGCGTGGAGTGATATTTACAAAATGGGGTGTTATGGGTGCCATCGGTGTAGGATTGCTGGTAGGCGCATTAATGAGTATTATCACAGAATATTATACGGCCATGGGCAAACGTCCTGTGCTAAGTATCATACGTCAATCCTCAACAGGACATGCCACCAACGTTATCGGAGGTCTGGCAGTTGGTATGGAATCTACATTTTTACCAATATTAGTGTTGGCGGGCGGTATCTGGGGATCTTATGAGTGTGCCGGATTATACGGTGTGGCTATTGCTGCCGCTGGTATGATGGCAACAACTGCTATGCAATTAGCCATCGATGCATTCGGGCCTATCGCTGACAATGCAGGTGGTATTGCTGAAATGAGCGAATTACCTGCAGACGTTCGTGAAAAAACAGATGTACTGGATGCAGTAGGTAATACAACCGCGGCAAGTGGAAAAGGTTTTGCTATTGCTTCAGCTGCTTTGACAGCGCTGGCTTTGTTCGCGGCCTTTGTTGGCGTAGCGGGAATTACAGGTATTGATATTTATAAAGCCAACGTGCTGGCCTGTCTTTTTGTTGGTGGTATGATCCCCTTCATCTTTTCATCCCTTGCCATTCGTGCTGTGGGTGAGGCTGCGATGGCGATGGTGGAAGAAGTTCGCCGGCAGTTCAGAACCATACCCGGTATCATGGAAGGAACAGGTAAACCGGAATATGACAAATGCGTTGCCATTTCAACCCAGGCTTCTCTTAAAAAGATGATGTTGCCTGGTGCGATCGCTATTGTTTCTCCCCTGATCATTGGTTTTATGCCGGGCCTCGGTGCGGAAGCATTAGGAGGTTTTTTAGCTGGTGCTACAGTATGTGGGGTATTGATGGGAATGTTCCAGAACAACGCTGGTGGAGCCTGGGACAATGCGAAGAAATCATTTGAAAAAGGAGTGGAGATCAACGGCGAAATGTTTTATAAAAAATCAGACCCTCATAAAGCATCGGTTACCGGCGATACTGTTGGTGATCCGTTTAAAGATACTTCGGGTCCGTCTATGAATATTCTTATTAAATTGATGTCTATTGTATCTTTGGTTATCGCTCCTACCCTTGCGCAAATGAGTGGAAAAACTGAAGCCAATGCAAAAATCATAACACAGCCCGATACGAAACGTGTTGAAGTAATAGCCGATCTGCCTGCGACAACTGCTAATAAAGCTAACGCGGTTCGGTATAAATAATTGAAGAGCTTAATCAGAACCATTATCACATAGTCCCGCTGTTTCTACAGGGGGGCTATTTTTTTGGGCATATGCACACTGGAAATGGAAGGCGCTTGCGAACAAACCTGTCTCACTTTTCAGGAAATTAAGGAAAGGAAGAAAAATATTGTAGCTTTCACTACTATAGCATCGCCCCTGCACAGTTATTAATTACATACCCTCTGAGACTGTCTTAACACTTATCGCCTAAATGAAACTTCAAAAAGATAGTACATCTCCCACGGGATTGTTGACTAAACCCTTACTGGCAGGATCATTGACTTTTGTAATACTTGCTTCCATATGCTCCTATCTTGCCTATCAACGATACACGATCGTAAGAAATGAAGAGCGGGAAAATGCACATAACATCGCAGAATCAGTGCGCAGCCGTTTACAACAGGCTCTCCAATATAGTTTCTCCGCTACACAAGCTATGACATTGTTGATCGACAGACAAGGGATCCCGGCCAATTTTGATTCTATCGCACCCTATATATTTAGAGCACATAAATATATTGATGCGCTGGAACTGGTTCCGGGCGGTGTGATAACCTATGTTTACCCGGCAACAGAAAATGAAGCCGCGATTGGGTATAATATTCTGAAAGATCCCAATCGTAATAAAGAAGCTTATAAGGCTATTGAAAAAAGGGAACTATTTTTTGCGGGGCCTTTTAAATTACGACAAGGTGGAACAGGTGTTGTTGGCCGGCTGCCGGTTTTTATCAATGATAAATTTTGGGGGTTCTCAGCAGTTGTAATTAAGTTAAGCACGCTGTTGAAGGCTGCGGGTATTGATACGGCAGGCATTACCGGGTATTATTTCCAGCTATCCAAAGCGAATCCTGATACAAAGGAAGAAGAGTTCTTCCTCCCCTTTCGTGGTTTTTCGGCCAAACAATATGAAGTGGCTGTAACAGTACCGGATGGTGAATGGAAATTATCGGTCATGCCGGTCAATGGTTACAAATCCCTGCAGGCAATAATGCCGGTGGCCCTGCTTGGTCTTGTGCTTTCTTTATTGGGGGCCGTTTTCGCTGTTTATGCCAGCAAAACACCCGCCCGCTTGCAACAGCTGGTGTCCCAAAGAACCGCTGAATTATATAAGAGTGAAAATAGAAATAAAGCCATTGTCAATGCGCTTCCTGATATGGTGTTTGTGGTTAGCAAGGAAGGACGGTTTCTTGATTTCAATGACCCTACGGGTAATAAAACATTGATGAGACCTGAGCAATTCATTTCTAAAAGAGTGTCTGAAGTGCTGCCGCCGCCGCTGGCTGCTGAAGTAATGTCCTATATTGGAAAAGTAATAGATACGGGGCAAATAATGAGTTATAGTTACCAGTT
>JANOCH010000187.1:0-39875 GCA_031412015.1 Chitinophagaceae bacterium | reverse complement strand
ACGCACCGTATAGGTTCCAGAGAAAACAGGTGTATGAGTTTGTCCCACCGCCCCGGCAATCGCTACTCCATTCATATACCACTGGTTACCCGTCGCTGCACTGCTCGACAATTCGCTGCCATTGAGGGTGATGACCGGGGTCACCGGAGTAGTAGGAATGATCGCCGCCCTGTTGGAAGCGCATCCGTTGACTATGATCGACATATTATAAAAGAAATAATAAAACTGTTTAAAATAGTTTGGATCCGTTCCATCAGTTGCCCCGTTTCCATTCAATGAGATCACGCCGGGTATAGAATAGGGATAGTTAGTTGCCGATATCTCATTGTTCCGGAATATAGACGCATTGTCGGCTTGTATAGTGATGATATAGTTTCCTGAATCAGGAACCAGTATCCCCAGCCTGTAGATAGCTCCCAGGTCCGTTGGATCATTATTGGGCTCACCTGGAACCGGTACAGTGGGGGCGGTTGCATAGGCATCAATGGTATACGATGTATCGAAAGCAGGATAATAAGAGTAAGAACCATCCAGGTAATTGAATTCGGTGATCCTGCGCAATGAGAATTTGATCCTCCCTGATTGGCCAATGTACAACCTGGCTTTGTCGAGCAGCAGCGGTTCTTCCGCCCTGAAAACTAATCTTGGTTGCTCGTCATTAAACACATTATAACTTCCATTCGGAAAAGTTACTTTAGTTGGCGGTCCTAATTTTTTGCTTACATCATTTTTGCCGAGGTAATAAGTGGCCGCTGCGGTGGTGGTAGTAGTAGCGCTACCGGTGGCGATAGGTATAGTCGCAGTAGCATTATTGTACCATGTATACCTGGCTCCCGAAGCAGGAGAGGTAACCCTAAGCGATGTACTGGTGTTGCAAATGACAGCAGTGCCAGCGGGAGCGGGATCATTTTCAGAAATAACGATGGTGGCTACATTCTCATCATTAGTTGATCTTTGATCGCCTGCAATGGTAGTAGTGCTTGTAAAAGTATAATTGGCATTCGGTGTGGAAACAAACGGAGTTTGGTAAGTATAAACAGCATCAGCGCCCGGCGCAATGGAACCTTTGAAAGTTGCAGACAAGGTGGCCACCGTTGTGGCGCCAGCTTTTATTACCGTGGATACGGGTATATTGGTTTTAGCGGCGCTGCCAAAATTTCGAATGCGTACAGATACGAATTGTTCATTGGTGGGACATTCTCCATAAAAAGGTGAAACAAGTTCTATCACTCCAAGATCAGTAGAGGCTTCTGTTACAAAAATTCTGAAATCCTGCGTTTCACCTCTGGTGTAGCTACCGCATGGCGTAACGGCCGCGACAGTATTCGTTTCCTGCATTACGATTCGAAGAATAGAATATTTACCAGTGGCTAATCCTGCCGGCAGGGTTACATTAGAACTAAAATCTCCATCACCATTGATCACGGCACTGGTAGCGATGTTTTCGCCTGCATCCGTGAAATCTCCATCATTATTTACGTCGATAAAAGCTTTCACCACTTTGTCGGCTGATGTTGCATCGCAGCTTCTCAGCCTCACGAATAAAGGAAGTGTTTGATTAGGCTCTATTGTACCGGTGATGGTTGAATAGTTATTGTAAGTAGTACAGCCGGCGACATTTTTTTTCTTAATAGTACTAAAAGAAACACTATCTATTTTAGCACCGGCATTGCTGGTGGCAGCAGATGCACAGTAGGGCTGACTGCTAACACCACTTACAATAAGCGAGAAGGCCTGTAAACCTCTTGCCAATGTCGCTTTATGCGTGATCTCGATGGTATAAGTTTCACCCGGCACTACATCGGGCAGCTCAATTTTCTCCACATTATCCAAGGTATTGTTGCCCCGGGTAGCGGCAGCAGTTCGTACGAGAGGGTTTAATATCCACGGCTGATAGACAGTCGCTCCTTTTTTAATAACTATATCAAGATCGTTGACTAGTTTTTTTGCTTTATTGTTCAAAGCAGTTGCTTCCGGTTCCACTGTTCCTTTTACATCCGTCCAGCTAATAGTAGCGCTAAGTATACCATTGCCGGAAGCAATAACAGGTAGTGAGAATGTGGCACCGTTATTCAAAACATTTTCGTGTATCAGGTCTGTCGTATTGTTGGCCGTGATAACTGCGGCGGCTTTTTGCATATTCAATAATCCCCAGCCATATTGATAGTCGGGGCCCGGAGCCAAACCTGCTTCATTGGCGGTGTGAATAGCTAAACCTTTTAATGTAGCGGACCGCATAAAAATTCCGGCATGTAGTTTAGAATAATGCTCCTGCAATAAGAATAGGGAGCCGGCGGCGGCGGGTGAAGCCATAGAGGTTCCCGTATAAACATCATAAGCATTGTTGGCGGCGCCGATAGTTGATAACACATTTACTCCATCAGTAACTACATCAGGCTTGATTCGTCCATCATCTGTAGGACCCCAACTGCTGAACGTTGACATGACCACATCATTGGAACTGCTGTAAACACTGGTGATGGGATTGACAGCACCTACGACCAGAATATTTTTTGCCGTACTTACTGTTGACAGTATATCATAGCTGTCGTTGCTGCTGATTCCGGCGGGTCGGTTGGCACTTACAAAAGTTCCCGAAGCATTTCTTCGCCAATAAGTTTCACCAACCGGGGGCCCGTTAAGGTCCCGGCTGTTTCCGGCAGATTTTACCATCAGGTAATAAGGTGCATTGTATGCGATAGAGTCCCAAACCTGTGCTTCGTTTGAATAATAGCCAAATTTGTAATCCTCGGTTGAATTGGCTGCGCCAAGAAATTCCCACCTGTCGTTATATTGCCACCCAGCCTGGAAGCCATAGGAGTGATTGGACACCAGTAGATTCGGCGCTTCATTCAGCATTTCGGTCAGATCGCTATTGTTTAGCATATTGTACGCTATCAATTCCTGCTGACCAAAACTCATTCCTTTCGCCAGGGGATTGATACCTGCCGCTATCATCGTACCGGCTACATGGGTGGAATGATCACTGATATCAGCGTTATCTTTCTGGTTAACTCTTCCGGTTAGTTCGATATGGGTGCTGCGTAAGTTGCCTCCGTCCCAAATGGCCAACTTCCCTTTTACGTTGGCGGATGATCCGCTGAGGTTAAGACCGGTTGAGCCGCCGGGCCACAATTTATCAGTACCAATAGTGGCGGCAGAAGTAGAATTATTATCGGTTGCCAAATAAAGGGGCATGCCAAAAGCATCGACCCTTGCCAGCGAGGCTACATAACCCTTTTTCCCTCTTATCAGGGTGTCCCAGCCTTTCTCTTTAGCCAGTTGTAATACTTTTTGACGATTGGATCTTTCATTTTCCGCCCGCTGAATGGCGGCTCTTTTCAACACGGATGTTTCAGTATTCACCTGGGACCAGGAAGCAACATAACAACCGGCAGCAAGTAAGATCAAGGGTAACCGCAGTACAAATGTTCTCATATATTCAACAGCTGTTTTTTAATAGGGAAAGCTAAAAACAATCTAATTTACAGTATTTAAAGAATGGCGAATTAAATTGACAAAGCAATTAATATGAAGACGCATAGTTTTTACCTGGTTATTACATTAGCCATCTTATTGACCTCTTTTTCCTCGCCGGAGCTGCATCTTTGTGGGCGCACCGGGATAAAAGGACATGTCTACCTGGTCAGCGGTAACCAGATGCCTTCTCCGGACCGGGCACCCAGTCCTCCAGGGGGACTAAAAACAACTCTTTATATATATGAGCTTACGAATATAAAAGATGTCAACAGGGAGGGAGTTTCAGCATTTTACAAAAGCATTCCCGGAAAACCTGTCAAGGAAATAGAGACGGATGAAAAGGGATATTTTAAAGCCAAATTAAAACCGGGGATCTATTCTTTGTTTGTAAAGAAAGGAGACCTGTTTTATTCCAGCCAGTTTGACGAAAAAAATAATATTCACCCGGTGGAAGTAAGAAAAGGCAAGATGGCAGAAGTTGATTTCAGGGCGAATTATGATGCTGTTTATTAACGAATCATCTTCAAAGAACTTTAAAGAATGATGGTCATACTCCTTACTTTTGCAACGCGGAATTATGATCCAGGAATTGTTGCAATTGTATCAAAATGATCCCCGCCTTTTTCAACTGGCGGACAGGCTGTCTATGCCTGTATCACCAGAAACCGGCTCCCAGGCGCAAAAAATATACGTAAAAGGCCTGTTGGGCAGTTCCCCGGTATTCGTAACAGCCGCCGCTTTTTTACATCCTTCCTGCCAGCAGCTCAATCATCTTATCGTATTAAATGACGCCGAGGAGGCCGCTTATTTTCACAATACACTGGAAAATATCACCGGGGCATTGGATATTTTTTATTTCCCATCCTCTTTTAAGAACAGGAAGAATTTCCGTTTGCTGAATTCATCGCATGTAATGCTTCGCACGGAAGCATTGACAAAAATTGCTTCCGGCAACAATTCAGGGATAAACAAGAAGATATTGGTAACCTATCCGGAGGCCTTGTTTGAAAAAGTAGTGGTTGCCAATGCACTTTCTTCAAATATTATTCATATTCAGTCGGGCGATGTGCTAAACGTGGAGCAGTTATTACTACAATTGGCCGACTATGGATTTGAAAGAACTGACTTTGTCTATGAGCCTGGCCAGTTTGCGATCCGGGGAGGTATTTTGGATATTTATTCGTTTGGCAATGAAAAGCCCTATCGAATTGAACTCTTTGGCAACGATGTTGACTCGATTCGTATCGTCGACCCGGAAACACAGCTGAGTGAACGAAAATTATTGCAGGTAAATATCATTCCGAATGTAGATACGCAGTTTGAAGACGAAGAAAGGATATCGTTACTCGATTTTTTACCGGGCAATACCGTTGTATGGTTACAGGATTTTGCCTTGTGCAAAGAAAGATTGAATGATTGTGAGGAAGACCTGCAGTCTTTTTTGAGAATGGAAGAGACGATGAAGGCTGAGATCGGAAGTCAGAAGTCTGAATCCAGAAACCGAAAGCCGATAGCTATCGGCTCGGAGATAGAAGACGATGATAAATTGGTAAGAAAGGCAATAAGTGCAGATGATTTCATAACCGGAAATGATTTTGAAGAAAAAGTATTTCAAAAGCATGTTATCGGATTTGGTCATTCAGATACTTTTCCGGTTCACCATCAACCACCCGATAGCTATCGGGTCACCATTCGCTTTTCCACCAAAGCACAACCAGCCTTCAATCGCCAATTCGAATTGCTGATAAAGGATCTGAAAAATTGGGAGGCCAAAAAGTTTCAGTTGTACCTGTTTGCTGATAATCCCAAACAATTAGAGAGGCTACAAACCATTTTTGATGACCTGAAGGCGGAAATTGTTTTCAATCCCATCACTACTTCTATTCACGAAGGATTTATTGATGAAGATCTGAAAATCGTTTGTTACACCGATCACCAGGTATTCCAGCGATATCATAAATACAGGGTTAAGCAGGCTTACAACAAGAATAAAGCCCTTACGCTAAGAACACTCCGTGAATTACAACCCGGAGATTTTGTTACACATATCGATCACGGCGTTGGTGTATTCAGTGGTCTGCAAAAAATTGAAGCAAACGGAAGGGTGCAGGAGGCGGTACGCATTATCTATAAAGACAACGATATACTCTATGTCAATATCAACTCTCTTCATAAGATAGCCAAGTATACGGGTAAGGAAGGAAGTGTACCCAAAGTAAATAAACTCGGGAGTGATGTTTGGAACAGGTTAAAAGATAAAACAAAAGCGAAGGTTAAAGAAATAGCTTTCGACCTGATAAAATTGTATGCGCAGCGTAAAGCACAGGAGGGATTCGCTCATGCGCCGGATAATTATATGCAAACGGAGCTGGAAGCGTCTTTTATTTATGAAGATACCCCTGATCAAAGCAAAGCTACCGCAGATGTAAAGAAGGATATGGAATCACCGTCGCCAATGGATCGGTTGGTTTGCGGTGATGTGGGTTTTGGCAAAACCGAGGTTGCTATAAGAGCGGCCTTCAAAACATGCATAGATGGAAAGCAGGCCGCCATCTTAGTGCCTACAACCATATTGGCTTTTCAGCATTTTAAGACTTTTTCGGATCGGTTAAAAGATTTTCCTGTTACCGTAGACTATATCAATCGTTTCAAATCAGCCAAAGAGAAAAAAGAAACACTGAAAAAAGTAGAGGAGGGAAAAGTGGATATACTTATTGGTACACACAGTATTTTGGGTAAGGATGTAAAATTCAAAGACCTTGGTTTATTGGTCATAGATGAAGAGCAAAAATTTGGCGTGGGTCACAAAGAAAAAATTAAAACACTTCGCACCACGGTTGATTGTTTGACATTGACGGCAACACCTATTCCAAGAACCCTTCAATTCTCATTGATGGGCGCCAGGGACCTGAGCATCATCAATACAGCACCTCCTAATCGTCAGCCAATACAAACAGAAGTACAGGTATACAATGAAGATTTTATTCGTGAGGCCATTTATTTTGAAGCAGAACGGGGCGGGCAAGTATTCGTGATTTACAATCGCATCAATGGATTGGCGGAAATGGCTTCCATTATACAAGGTCTTTGCCCTGATCTGAGCATCGGCTTTGCACACGGACAAATGGAAGGTCATGAACTAGAAGAACGAATACTGGACTTTATTGAAAAGAAATATGATGTGCTGGTTTCAACCAATATTGTAGAAAGCGGGGTGGATATTCCGAATGTAAATACGATCATCGTCAACAATGCCCACCAGTTTGGATTGAGTGATCTTCACCAGTTGAGAGGAAGAGTAGGGCGTAGCAATAAAAAGGCATTTTGTTACTTACTGGCGCCACCGATGAGTACATTACCCGCTGATTCGCGGAAAAGATTACAAACACTGGAACAACATAGCGAGTTGGGCAGCGGTTTCCAGATTGCGATGAGAGATCTCGACATTCGTGGTGCGGGTAATATGCTGGGCGGTGAGCAAAGTGGTTTTATGGCTGAGATCGGTTTTGAAATGTATCAAAAGATATTAGATGAAGCGATACGTGAATTAAAACGTACAGAGTTTAAGGAGTTATTTAAGGAAGAGATCACTAAACAGGATGATTATGTCCAGGATTGCACGATTGATACAGACCTGGAAATACTGATACCCGATGCCTATGTAGAAAGCATTGCGGAGAGGTTATCCTTATATCAGCGATTGGATAACAGTGAAACGGAGCAGGATCTTGTATTAATGAGAGAGGAGTTGATCGACCGTTTTGGACCACTGCCACAATCTGTAGAAGATCTGTTCATCACAGTCAGGTGCCGCAAGCTGGCGGTGGAACTGGGATTTGAAAAAATGTCCCTGAAGAGTTCAACGCTACGCTGTTATTTTATTAACCGGCCAGACTCCCATTATTTTGAGTCGGCTATCTTTAATAATATCATCAATTACCTGCAAACAGGCACCAATAAAGCAAGGCTTAAACAAAACGGAAAGCTGTTTATGCTGATAGCCGAACCCGTTAAAACAATGGAAGAGATGCACCGGTTTTTGTCAGGCCTGCACCAGTATACTTTTGCAAAAAGCGAAATAACGGCCTGATTCTGCCCTAACTGAAAGGTTTCCGGATGCTCGTATATTCCCGGTATTTGTTATATTTTTATAACTTATAAATCTTCTTATGAGATTCAATCCCGTTCCTTTGATAGCCCTATTGCTGCTATGTTCGTATGCAAGCACCGCACAGATCGTACCTTCTCAGCGGGGCAATGAAGAACGCTATCGCTTATCTTTGAATAGCGGCTCGTTTATTCCTCACAGGAATATTACTGCATCAGCGATTGACACCGTGAATAAAAAAGCTTTCCGTCCGCAGGGGAAATCATTTATCGTTATCCAGTTTGAAAATATACCTTCCGAAACAGAGAAACAACAATTACAGCGTGATGGAATTGAGTTATTGAATTATATCCCTAACAATGCTTTCACAGCAACCGTTACAGGTTTATTAAATCTCAACAGTTTAAGCAGGGCAAAAACAAGAGCCATCGTTGAATTAACGCCGGAGCAAAAAATGCAGCCTTCATTGGCTGCCGGAATTTTTCCCCGCTGGGCTGTTAAGACGCCGGGTACCATTGATGTCTGGATAAGTTTTCCCAAATCATTTTCTTTTGAGACGGTTAGTGCCGAGATCAGGAACAGAAATTTTGATATTCTGTCCACCGGGTTTAAACGATATAATGTAATTGCACTTCGCATTGCCGCAGACAGGGTAAAAGAACTGGCGTCCCTGCCATTTATTGATTACGTTCAGGCGGCGCCAAAAGAAGATCAACCTTTGAATAATAAAAGTGTCACCAATTCGAGAGCCAATATCCTGCAATCATCTTTACCCGGAGGTCGCAATCTTCGTGGTGACGGTGTAGTAGTTGGTGTGGGCGACGATTCCAATCCATTGCGGCACGTTGATTTTACAGGCCGTATAATAAACAGGGCGGCTACTCCCGGTGGTACACATGGACTGCATGTAATGGGAACAACCGGCGGCGGTGGCATTGCGCAGGAAAAGTTTACTGGTTATGCACCCAAGTCTAAAATACTGGCTCAACTTTTTTCCAATATACTTGCATATGCACCCACATATGTGCAGGATAACGGGATGGTCATAACGAATAATTCTTATGGTAACATAACTGACGACTGCACTGCATTTGGAATTTATGATCTTTATTCAAGGGTATTGGACCAGCAGGCTTTCCAGATGCCGAATCTTCAGCATGTTTTTGCTTCGGGAAATAGCGGCGACTATGTATGCTCACCATATCCGGCAGGGTTTAGTACTGTCCTGGGTTCTTATCAAACATCTAAGAACACGATCAGTGTAGGTAACACAAATGAACTGGGTGTGTTGTTTTCCAATTCAAGTAAAGGTCCTGTAAGAGATGGAAGGATCAAACCAGAGATAGTGGCGCAGGGAATGTTTGTAACGTCTACGACTCCTGTTAATGCTTATGGCCCCCAGTCAGGCACCAGCATGGCGGCACCCGCAGTGAGCGGGGGTTTAGCCTTATTGTATCAACGCTACCGGCAATTGAACGGAAATGCCAACCCCAAAAATGGCCTGGTGAAAACATTGCTTTGCAATGGTGCTACTGATATTGGAAATGCCGGCCCTGACTTTAGCTATGGATTCGGATGGATGAACCTGCTTCGTTCTGTGAAGATGCTTGAGAATACAAATTATTTTAACACCAGTGTCAACAGCTTAGCCACAAACACACACAATATCAGCATCCCGGCGGCTAGTAATATCGCCGCGTTGAAAGTCATGCTATACTGGAATGATTCAGCCGCTGCGCCGCTTTCAAATCCCGCATTGATCAACGATCTTGATCTGCAGGTGACGGACCCCTCCGCTGTTGTTCATTCGCCACAACTATTGAGCACTACTCCCGCAAATGCCAATGTACCGGCTACCACCGGTGCAGATCATGTCAATAACATTGAGCAGGTTGTTATCAATAACCCCGGCACCGGCACTTATACATTTTCAGTTACCGGAACCACTATTCCATTCGCCGGTCAGCATGAATATTTTTTAGTGTTTGATACGATCCCTGTTTCAACGGAGATCACTTATCCTGCTGGTGGAGAAAGGTTGAGAGACGGCGATTCCATTTACATTACCTGGGAGTCTTATGGTAACCCGGCCAATGACTTTACGTTAGAGTATTCAGTCAATAATGGTCCGTGGACCAATATCGTTTCCAATGTAGCCGCTAATATTCGCCAGTATAAATGGTTTCTTCCGGCAGTAGCCAGTGATAATGTAAAAGTAAAGGTGATCCATAACGGAACAGGCATTGAAAGTATCGGTCAGCCTTTTACCATTATTGGTGTTCCTGTTCTTAGCCTGGCCGCTGTTCAATGTGAAGATTATATTGCCATACAATGGACGGCTGTTGCCGGCGCCACCGACTATGAAGTGATGATGCTACAGGGTGACGAAATGGTTTCGGTGGCAACAACGGCAGGACTTACTTATACGATTAGTGGCGTGTCAAGAGATACTATGTATTGGGTATCTGTAAGAGCCAGGTTGGGAACCAACCCTGGAAGACGAGCCAATGCTGTTTTCCGGCAACCAACGAACGGTACCTGCGCCGGTACCCTATCAGACAATGATCTGAAGATAGATGCGATCGTTGTTCCGGCCATTTCAGGAAGAGTACAAACTTCTACTGCGTTAAGCAACAATGTTATTATCAGGATACGAATTGAAAATTTAGACAATGCGGCCACCGTGGGAAATATACCGGTGCGATATGTAATTAATGGAAATCCGCCCGTGAACGAAACTATTATCGCGCCTAATATAGTCGCCCGTGGACTATATACTTATAATTTTGTTACGCCGGCTAATTTGTCAGCTATTGGATCATACGATCTTAAAGTAAGTGTGTCTTATCCTGGCGATCCGGTTCCAAAAAATGATACGCTGATCAAAACCTTTAAGCAGCTTGACAATCCTTTTATTGATCTTACCACTGACTTTTTGGATGACTTAGAATCGGCTGCCGTGCAAACTCATACTACACAGCAAACAGGTTTGTCGGGATTGGACCGCTACGATTTTAAATCAACTACGGTATTTGGTCAACTACGTTCCTTTATCAATAGCGGTATTGCATTCTCAGGAAGTAAAGCGTTAACGTTAGATGCCGATCGTTTTAATGCAGGGGGAACGACTGATTCACTTACCGGCACTTTTAATCTTACTGGTTACAGCACGGCCGCAGATGATATCCGCCTTGATTTTATGTATAAGCATCATGGGCAGGTATCGAATGCTGCTAATAAAGTATGGATCAGGGGCGACGATCTGAAACCATGGATAGAAGTGTATGATCTGTATGCCAACCAGGAAGACGCGGGAATATTTAGACGTTCAAGCAGTATAGAGTTAAGCAATATGCTGGCGGCCGCAATTCCTGCGCAAACATTTTCCTCCAGCCTGCAGGTTCGCTGGGGTCAGTGGGGTCAGATACTGGCCGCTGATAATGAGAGTGCCGCCGGTTATACATTTGATAATATCAGGCTTTATAAAGTGTTTAATGATATTCAACTGATCAGCATTGATACGCCGGTGGTGGCCAGTTGTGGATTGACGGCCACAACACCTGTTAAAGCAACAGTAAGAAACAGCAGCACCGGAGTTATTACCAATATTCCTGTAAAATTTCAGGTAGACGGCGGCGCAATAATAACCGAAACAATTGCGTCAATCGCAGGCAATGCTTCTCTTCAGTACACCTTTACCGCTACTGCGAATCTTTTGGCGGTGGGTGACCACACAGTAAAAGTTTGGGTAGACCTGGCTGCTGATACTTACCGGGATAATGACACTGCTGTTGTTGCACTTTATAATTCACCTGTTGTAGCCTCCTTCCCTTACCTGCAAAACTTTGAAGCTAATGATGGTTCGTGGCACCCTGCCGGTAAAAAAAGTTCATGGCAATATGGTACACCCGCAAGTGTCAGAATAAATCGGGCGGCCAGTGGTAGCAAGGCCTGGAAGACTAGTCTTGCGGGCAATTATAATGACCTGGAAAAATCTTATCTATATTCGCCTTGTTTTGATGTAACAGGGATGACAACTCCAACCCTGAGTTTCCATGTAGCCCTAGACATTGAAGATTGTGGCGCTAGTCTATGCGACGCTGTGTATGTTGAATATTCTGCAGATGGCATTTCCTGGACAAGATTGGGTACGAATGGAGCCGGCACAAACTGGTACAATAAAAACTATAGTGGTAATCGTGTATGGAGTATAGAAGATTATACCCGTTGGCATGTAGCTACCATACCATTGCCAACAGCTATCAGCAGGCTAAGGCTCCGGGTCGTGATGGAATCAGATCCTTTTACCAACCGCGAAGGTGTAGCTATAGATGATATTCATATCTACGACAATGTCAATGGTATTTACGAAGGACCCCCTGCTACAAGTGTTGTTATTAACCAGCCTTCCGTCACCGGTACCAGTTGGATCGATTTCATGTCGGCCGGTCAATTGCTGGCATCGGTTAACCCCAATGGACAGAATATGGGCAGCACGAATGTACAGAGCTATATTTTTTCAGGAGCGGTACGAAATAACGGTGGTCAGTATTATCATCACCGGAATATCACCATTAAGCCAACGAATATCAATCTTGCCGATTCCGCTACAGTAAGATTTTATTTCCTCGATACCGAAACAGAAGTATTGATCGCAGCTACGGGTTGTGGTACCTGCAGCAAGCCTGCAATGGTAACCGAATTGGGGGTGACCAAGTTCAGCTCGGCTGATATCATTGAGAATGGAGACCTTGCTGACAATGGCGGCGGCAACTGGTCATTTATCATTCCTTCGAATGTCAGGAAAGTTCCTTTTGATAAAGGCTATTACGCCGAATTCAAGGTGAAGGATTTTTCAGAGTTCTGGCTTAATAACGGGGGACCATCCAACAACCAGGCCCTCCCCGTTGAATTAACAAGTTTCACCGCTTCGAAGAATGCCAACAATGATGTATTGGCGGAATGGGTAACCGCATCGGAAAATAATACCGCACGTTTTGAGATCGAACTGGCAAAAGGTAATGAGGAGTTCAGGCAGAATAAGTTTACCAAGATCGGTGAAGTAAGCAGCCAGGGAAACTCTACTACGGAACAGCGATACCAGTTTACAGATTTTGAAAATAACAAATCCGGGGTTCGGTATTACCGGTTGAAGATCGTAGACCTGGATGGAAAGTTTGCGTATTCACCTATACGGCCGGTCGTGTTTGATGATGAAATAAAATGGCAGGTTTATCCCAACCCATCTTCCGGTTTATTTAATTTGGTTTGCCAGGCAACAAACGGAGAATTTGTTTTTGTCAAAGTACATGATGCGAATGGCAAACTGGTGCACCAGTTACGTGTAGCCGCGAATGCTTTTATTCAGAAGATACCTGTTGATCTGAGCGGACCACAGTTTTCTTCCGGTATGTATTTGCTGGAGGTAATAGCAGGGGTAAGGAAGCAGGTTTTCAGATTAGTTAAGAAATAGCTTTAAATAAAAAACCGGCAGTAGTAAAGACTGCCGGTAATTATTCTAAAAACTTAGTTGTACTTTTTAATCGTCCCATCCTTTTTTAGCGATACCTGCTTCAATGGCAGCCAGCGCCTTTTCAGCCCCTAACAAGGTGGTCAGCTTATTACCTTTTCCATCATTTCCCTGCGCCATATATGCACCTTTGGCTGTTTTAGTAATAACAGCATCTTTGATAGGTACACCTTTTTCTTTGGTCTTTACATTGTATGCGGTAAGCGTTACTTCAGACATGATATTTAAATTTTTGATTAGTAATCATTGAAATTAAGCCTTTTAGCGGGTTTTAGCCTTTAAAATTTCCTAAAATGCACTAAAAAGCCCCTTGTTGAAGGGGCTAATTGGTTAATTTATAGCTAGTTGAAATCCGGATTCGTATTTTTCCACCGAAGGTGGAAGAAATGATTAAACATCCAGTTTCGCATACTTAGCATGGGTTTCAATAAACTCTCGGCGGGGCGCTACTTCGTCTCCCATCAGCATACTGAATACACGATCGGTTTCTGCGGCACTTTCAATAGTTACCTGTTTAAGGGTTCTTGTAGCGGGGTTCATGGTGGTATCCCAAAGCTGTTCGGAATTCATTTCACCTAAACCTTTATAACGCTGAATAGTTACTGCGTCTTCTTTACCACCGCCGATTTTTTCTACTAATGCTTTCCGTTGAGTCTCGTTATAAGCATAGGCCTGTTCCTTTCCTTTTTTTACAAGGTATAAAGGAGGCTGGGCGATGTACACATATCCCTGTTCTACCAGGGTCTTCATATAACGGAAGATGAAAGTAAGTATCAAAGTAGCGATATGGGAGCCGTCAACGTCAGCATCGGTCATGATGATGAGCTTATGGTAACGAAGCTTGGCGATATTCAGCTCTTTGGGATCCTCCGGAGTACCCACAGTTACTCCGAGGGCAGTATACATATTCCTGATCTCCTCATTTTCGTAGATCTTGTGTTCCATCGCTTTTTCTACGTTAAGGATCTTACCTCTCAATGGCAGAATAGCTTGGAAACTTCTGTCTCTGCCCTGCTTGGCGGTACCACCGGCAGAATCACCCTCAACCAAATACAGCTCACAGCGATTTGGATCACGGTCAGAACAATCGGCCAGTTTGCCCGGTAATCCTCCACCTGTTAAAACCGATTTTCGTTGTACCAGCTCCCTCGCTTTCCTGGCTGCTGCTCTTGCTTGCGCCGCCAGTATCACTTTATTGATAATGCTTTTGGCATCCCGTGGATTTTCTTCAAGGTAAGCTTCCAGCGATCTTGACACGGTGCTGTCTACTACACCCATCACTTCATTATTACCCAGCTTGGTTTTTGTTTGTCCTTCAAACTGTGGTTCAGGAACTTTTACAGAAATGATAGCACTCAGTCCTTCCCGGAAATCATCGCCTTCAATTTCCACCTTCGCTTTTTCAAAAAGGTTGTTCTTATCGCCATAGCTTTTGAATACCCTTGTCAGCGCACGGCGAAAACCGGATACATGGGTACCACCTTCAATGGTATTGATATTATTCACATAAGAATAAATATGCTCGCTATAACTGGCGTTATAACAAAGCGCTACTTCTACCGCGACATTGGTGGTTTCGTCATGACCTTCTACAAACAATACTTTAGGAATAAGCTGAGCTCTGCCTGCATTGGCATCCAGCATTTCCACAAACTCCACAATACCGCCAATGCTATAAAACTCTTTAATATAGTTAGAGCCATCTTCTTCCTTCTCACGTAGATCCGTGAGGGTGATGCGTACTCCACGATTGAGGAAAGCCAGTTCACGAAGGCGACCTTCTAATATTTCTTTATTGTAAACGGTGACGATAAAAATGCTGTCATCCGGCCAAAAATGAACTTTCGTTCCGGTCTTATCGCTTTTACCAATTTCCCGAACCGGGTATTGGGGAACTCCGATCTTATATTCCTGTTCAAATGTCTTTCCCTCGCGGTTGACGGTTACTTTTAAATTTTTACTCAGGGCGTTCACACAACTTACACCCACACCATGCAAACCACCAGAAACTTTATAGGAGCCTTTATCAAATTTACCACCGGCATGCAGCACGGTCATCACCACCTCCAGTGCAGAACGTTTTTCTTTGGTATGCATATCCGTAGGGATACCACGGCCATCATCCTGAACCGAAATGGAATTGTCTTCGTGAATAGTAACCTGTATGTTTTTGCAATAACCCGCCAGGGCCTCATCAATGGAGTTGTCAACTACTTCATAAACGAGGTGATGCAATCCTTTTACACCAATATCGCCGATGTACATCGCAGGGCGTTTGCGAACGGCTTCCAAACCTTCTAAAACCTGTATACTGTCGGCACCATAACCTCCTGATAAAGCCGGGATCGCTTCTGTAATTTCTGCGCTCATAAAGGGGATAATTCCTGTCGTTTAAAATGAAAAATGAGATACTGACAAATGTACGGAAAATACAGCCTTCATGCGGCTTTCAAACCATAAATAAACCCCTGTTTTTTTAACATTTTACGGACCTTTTTCAGGACAAAAAATAAGGCTGAAAATGTCATCATTTTCAGCCTTAAAAACAATTTAAAAAGAAGGAAAATTTAACTTACAATCTCTTAAGCGTCCTTTAGGTGGTTTGGGGTTTTTATCTCTTCACGATCTGCGCTACCAAATCAGCTTCAGTACAAACTTTATTGCCAACATAAACTGTTCCTTTCATTTCGCATATTCCACGACGGATAGGGGCCACCAGTTCCATTTTAAGCAACATAGTATCTCCCGGCTTTACCATTTGTTTGAACTTGCAATTATCTATTTTAAGAAAATAGGTATCATATTTTCCATCACCGCTCAGGTTGATGGCAAGGATACCACCACATTGGGCCAGCGCCTCTATTTGTAACACACCGGGCATTACTGGATTGCCGGGGAAGTGTCCCTGGAAGAACCACTCATTAAAGGTTACATTTTTTACTCCCACGATCTGCGTATCGCTTAGTTCAATAATCTTATCTACCAGCAAAAACGGAAAACGGTGGGGCAATTTTTTTTCGATATAGCTAAGGTCATATACGGGTGGAAGGGTTGGGTTGTAAGTAGGAACACCCTTAATGTGTTTATTCTTCTTTATGTATTGTTTGATCTTCTTGGCGAATTCAACATTGGCGTGATGACCGGGGCGATTGGCAATTATACGACCCTTGATCGGGTATCCGATCAAAGCAAGATCGCCTACAACATCTAATAGTTTATGCCTGGCCGGTTCGTTCGGAAAACGCAGTTCAAGATTATTGAGGTATCCTTCACTCTTTACTTCTATCTTATCTTTCTTGAATATCTTTTTCAACCGTTCCATTTCCTTATCGTCAACCGCTTTATCTACGATCACAATAGCATTGTTGACATCTCCACCTTTTATGAGGTTATTATCAAGCAACATCTCCAATTCATGTAAAAAACAAAAAGTGCGGCATGGAGCTACACTGTCTTTGAAATTTTGCATGTTTTTCAGCTCGGCATGCTGTGTGCCCAGTACTGGTGAATTAAAATCGATCAGGGTGGTTACCTGGTATTCAGTTGATGGCATGACGACCATTTCTACCCTTTTCTCTTCGTCATGATGATAGATGTTTTCGTCAATGCTATACCAAACTTTAGCAGCATCCTGTTCCAGTATGCCAACTTCATCAATAAGCTCGACAAATGGCTGCGAACTGCCGTCCATGATGGGCATCTCCGGCCCGTTGATCTCGATCTGGCAATTATCGATACCCATACCGACTAATGCAGCCAGTACATGTTCGACAGTACTGACCTTACCACCGTTCGCTTCAAGAGTGGTACCACGGCTGGTGTCCGTTACCAGGTCGCAATCGGCTTTGATAATAGGTTGCTGGGGCAGATCAATTCGTTTAAACTGGAAACCAAAACCCGGGCTGGCGGGTTTCAGGGTCAGATCGGCCATTACACCCGTATGAAGCCCGGTTCCGGAAATGGTTACTTCGGCTTTAAGTGTATGTTGTTTATCAGGATTGAAGTTGGGATTCATTCGGTTTTTTCTTAAGCTGGGCAAAGATAATGTTATAGTCGGGATTGCAGGAGCTGTGTTGGTTCAGGGAGTTGAGGGAGGTTGTTACTACGCTTAAGCAGGATAATTCTTTGAAACTTTGTAGTTTAATTTTTACTCCATGATTTGTTCGATATGGGCCAGTTTTCCATCTCTTGTCATACCTTCTATGATGACCCTGAAGGCGCCACTCACATCGTTGTTGTAAAATGAAACCACTACCTGGTTTTTTTCCGGGGTGGTTGTCAGTAACGGGTTCCAGTAAAGGGTAGTGCGAATGTCGCGTTGTTCATTTCTTATGCTGAACGATGCGTAATTGGGAGAATAAAATTCCCTGATAGGGGTATAGCCATACACTTTATTACTGGCCAATCCTTTGCCGGGATCCTGTTTTACGTCATTGCCCCGCCGGGTATAAATGGCGATGGCTCCATTGGCGCCATTAAAACCTCCCATAAAAGGAGGGCGGAACACTTTTATATAAGCAACATCATTTACACTTAACGATGAAATAAAACTTGGATCAGTGGGTGTCTGATCAAGGTATAATTGAGGCGCACCGCCTCGCCATTGCAGGCTTGGTTGACCACTACCGGTAGTGATTTGCAGACCTGCAACTTTTCCCTGCAGGTAGGTAAAAATATTTTGTGCCCCTGCTGCCATTGGGTCGTTGGCAAGGTCAAATTGGTAGCCATCACCGCCACTAAATAAACCCGAGGCATATTTTTCGTCCATTAATTGGACAGGCGATTTTCCCCTGCTTTTTACCGTAACATTTTCCAGCGTTTTTACCTTCATCATTTCAGCCAGGCTGTTAGCTTCATCAGCAAAGGATAATTGCCTGTAATTACCCGTTGTGTCCGGAAAAAGTCCATAGGGTTTGATAAACGAAGAAGGATTAAACGAAGGAGCGGGCAGCCTGTTGGTCATAAACTGTATGTTTGCATCCTTCAATTCTTTTGCTTTTTGAAAACTGTAATAGATCTGGGCCGTATCAAAAAGAATGGTAGCCGGATCATTAAATGTCCCATTAGATTCCACCGGCACTAAAAGCATTTGACCTTCCTGGTCTTTTTGTTTTACCATTAAAACCACGGCAGCTTCCTTATTGATCTGCCCGGGCAAAACACCCATGACTTTACCAGACAATGTAATATAGCTTGTGTCTTTTGCGAACGGAGGTTTTGGTATTTTTCCGCTTAATAGTTCTTCCCATTTAAACCGGCGCCATCCATGGGTAAGCATAACCAGGTCGAGGTTTTGGCCGTTATCATTCGCAAAATACGCGGCAGGGTTATAGACCTGTCCTTTCAATTCACTGCTAAGCATCAGGTGTGAAATAATATTGCTGCTGCTATCGGTACCTATAGACGCATCGGTGACAGCTATTGAAAGGTTGGCTATCAAACTATCGGGTACTGTTATTTTTAATTCATTTTTTGCCCGTTTATTCAATCCCCATCGCTGCACTTCCATCTCCGGTTGAAAAGTATATTCATGATTATTTATGTAAGTAATGCGTTCAGCCAACGGTTTCCAGTTTTTATCAAATAAAGTTATGGTCAATATACCGCTGGGAAGGGCTACAGAAGGAACAATGCCTTTTATTTCAGGCAACGAAGTTGCTTTTGCAATTCTAAAGGCTTCATGCTGGTAGATAGTGCCGACCAGGTGAACGGTGTCCATGGTGCTTACCAGGCCGGGGGTACAGGTTACAGAAAATAGCCGGTTTGTGCCTGATACAGTGACTTGCAGCACTGCGCCGCTTGGTTTTGCTTTTGGTAGTTCAGTATTGCGTTCTACTTGTTTTTCATCTTTCCATTTAGCCGTATAGCTAAGACCGGGTTGGGGGGTAATAAAAAAGTATCCCATGCCATCATGCATGGTCCGGATGCTGTCTTCTGTCTTACCCTTACTATTTACAATAAGGCCTTTTACTTTTACGGGTCTACCCCATTGATCATTCGCCTTAAATGCTATTTTGTTGGATAATCCTTGTATTATATCTCCACCTTCCGGGAAGAAACTGATGGAGGCAATGACATTTTTTTTGGAACTGGCCGCACCTGTTTCTTTGGTGAGAACACTGATCGCTTTATTATAAATAAATGCCGAGTCAAAATTGAGCATCCATTTTGTATAAGCCCGCACATGTATCATTTTCCCTTTGTAGTCGGCCGGAATACTAAACTGCCCGTTTGTAGCAGCATCTATCAAGGGGCTAACAGCATGAAGCATCAGGACGCCTTTGTCATCTATCCAATCGATATACAAGGTTTTGCTTTCAGTGGCTGGAATAATTTCATTCATCAGGTAAGCCTTGAACCAAATGGTATCACCTGCCGCATAACCGGCCTTGTCATAATGGAAATAGGCACGTTCCGGACTATAAGTTTCCGCATAATTGGCTATAGCAGCGTCGATGTTTTGCGCGTTAGACACAAAAAAAGAAAAAAGACCGGCAACTAGAATAATCAGATGGTTTCGGCGACTATTTGCCGTTTTTTCAATCAATAAGATCATGCCCGTAAATTACGTTAGTAAGCGAAAAGAATGAACAACTTAACAGTTTTGCAACAAAAATATTATTAATTGAAAAGCGGAAGTTTATTACCATAGCTCCCAGGTGAATTTGTTCTGCCTGAGGCAAAAAAAAGGCTTAGGGATTTTTCGCAGCGTCTTGTACTAATTTCCTAAAGAAAGGATTGATAGCCTTGTTTTAAAAGATAGCGATGTGGGGAGCGGTCACATGATACTTTTTTCTGATAATAATTGTTTCACCAACGCCTCAAGTTCTTTCACCCTTTTTTCAAGTTCAGGTAATTTACGGGTAACAGCCTGGCTTCGGAGTGCCGCTGTATAATCGTAAGCCGGAGATCCGGTCACGGCTTTGCCGGGTTCTATGGATTTACTGACACCGCTTTGGGCATTCACTCTGGCGCCATCACCTAATTGTATATGGCCAACAATACCGGCCTGGCCGCCGATCATAACGCCATTGCCGATCTTAGTACTTCCGCTTATACCAGCCTGCGCGGCAATAATTGTGCTGTTACCTATTTCGGCATTGTGCCCAATTTGAATCAGGTTGTCAAGTTTAGCTCCGGACTTTATGATCGTTGATCCCATCGTAGCTCTGTCAATAGTTGTATTGGCGCCTATTTCAACTTGATCTTCAATTAATACATTTCCGATCTGTGGGATTTTTTTAAAACTTCCATCTGCCATTGGAGCAAACCCAAATCCATCACTGCCTATGATCGTTCCCCCATGAATGATGACGTCGTTACCCAAAACACAATCATGATAGATATTTACTCCCGGGTAAAGAATGCAATTATTACCAACTATTACATTATCGCCCACATAAACGTTAGGATAAATTTTAGTATTGTTACCCACTTTTACATTTTCTCCCAGGTAAGCAAAAGCACCTACGAAAACATGATCACCGACGGTCGCTGTTTTAGCAATATAAACCGGTTGTTGGATACCGGTCAATTGTTGTTGCATGATGTCCTGGTACTTACTGAGCAGCGTAGCGAAGGCGGAATACGCATCCGGAACGCGGATAAGGGTTGCTTTTACCGGTTGTTTTAATTCATAAGACTCATTGATGATAACAATAGAGGCATTAGTGCTGTATAAATACTCCTCGTATTTAGGGTTGGCTAAGAAGGTCAGCTGCTTTTCTTTGGCTTCTTCTATTTTGCCAAATGAATTAACCGCCGCATCAGGATCACCCTCAATTCTGCCATTAATAAGAAGACCAATTTGTGAGGCTGGAAATGTCATGGTTTATTTAAGGTTTCTTCATCCTGGTTAATCGACGTTGCTGAGTGTTTTGAATTTTTAAGCCACGGCTACCAGCGATAATAACAAAAATAGTATTTTTTAATGGTGCTGCTCAGGTCCTGGTGTATCAAAGCATTATCCACTTTAGATATATCCTTTACCGTCCCGTCTTTAAAAAGAATATTGATCCGTTCGTCCCTGGGGTCATAGGTAGTATTAGTTGCTTCACCGGTAAAAACAAAATAGTCGGTTTCTCGTTCACTAATACCTAATTTCTCACGAACTTCTTTTCGCTTTTCTGTTAATAAGGATCCATCAAATGGTTCCGCCTGCAGTTTAATTTTAAGCAATTTCCGTTCTACTAAAGAACGGCAAAGTATTGATAATATTTTGTCTGGATGATGACACCAGTTTTTGATAGTAGCCATTACGTCGTGATCATCCAAACGGCAAAAAGTATCCAGGTTTTCTTCAATTAAAGTATTTGAATCACGGCTTTGCAGAAAAAAGTTTAACTCCGGGGATGCTGCATCCGCTTGCTGACCTGTAGCAAGAAGTTCTTTTGCCCGGCGAATCACTTTTACCAGCATTATTTCTGCCGCCAATACTGTTTTGTGAAGATAAACCTGCCAGTACATCAGGCGCCGCGACACTAAAAATTTTTCGATAGAATAAATGGCTTTTTCTTCCACCATCAATTCGCCATCTTTCACGGTTAGCATTTTGATGATGCGGTCATAGCTGACGACCCCTTCAGCTACGCCGGTAAAAAAACTATCCCTGATCAAGTAATCAAGCCGGTCAACGTCCAATTGACCAGATACCAGTTGATGCAGGAAACGTTTAGGATATCTGGCCGTAAAAATTTCAATCGCCGTTTGCAATTGGCCGTTGAACTCTTCGTTCAATTTTTGCATCAGTAAAATGGAAATAGTTTCATGATGCACGTTGCTGATCAGTTCTTGTTCCAATGCATGCGAAAAAGGTCCGTGACCAATATCATGCAGTAATATGGCAACTTTCGCCCCAAGTTCTTCTTCACTGCTAATTTCAATACCCTTACCTTTTAATTCACTTAAGGCGTTACACATCAGGTGATAGGCTCCCAGGGAATGATGCAGCCTGGAATGAACAGCGCCGGGATATACCAGGTGGGCAAATGCCATTTGGTTAATATTACGCAACCGCTGATAAAATGGATGTGAAATTATCTGCAGGATCAACGGGTGATCAATAGTAATAAAACCATATACCGGATCGTTGATGATCTTGCGAATTGGAGACATTGTTGCTTTTTTGTTAAAGGGCCTTACAGGCCTATCGGCAAAAGTACAAAGGGAAGGTATAAAAAGCTACTTTTACCTTATTCGCTATCCTTTTACTTTGCCTCGGAATAGTACTTTCATTGGCAAAAAAAGAAATGATCTTCGGAAAAGAGTTATAGTACCAGGATAAATTGTCAATCAAAAAATTATAAACTAATCGAATGGCTGTAGCAAAAATTATATGGGTGGATGATGAGATCGAAAGCTTGCAATCGCAAAAATTATTTTTGGAAAATAAAGGTTATGAAGTGCAGACTTTTACCAATGGGTTTGATGCTATCGATTTTGTAAAAGATAACCTGGTCGATGTGGTATTGATTGATGAAACCATGCCGGGCATAACAGGCCTGGAGACATTGGCGAAGATCAAGGAGATCAATCAATCGCTGCCTGTAGTCCTTATCACTAAGAATGAAACAGAAAACCTGATGAATGAGGCTATCGGTTCACAGATCAGCGATTACCTGATAAAACCGGTCAATCCTAACCAGGTATGGCTTAGTTTAAAAAAGATCATCGATAATAAACGATTGGTAGCGGAAAAGACAACTACCGCCTACCAGGTGCAGTTTCGCAATCTCTTCGTGGCGCTTAACAGCAATCCCGACTACAATGAATGGATGGATATCTATAAAAAATTAGTGTATTGGGAGCTGGAAATGCAAAAAAGCGATAGCCCCGAAATGCAGGAAATATTACAGAGTCAAAAAAGTGAAGCTAATACTGAGTTCTTTAAGTTTATTTCGAGAAACTATCCGAAGTGGTTAAATCCAAAAAGCGGTGAAGGACCGGTAATGAGTCATACGCTGGTTAAATTCAAGGTGATGCCGCATATTGAAAAAGGAACACCGTTATTTTTTATCCTGATCGACAATCTCCGGTTTGACCAATGGAAAGCGATACAACCCATTTTCGCCGAAAGTTTCCGCATATTGGAAGAAGATAGCTTTTATAGTATACTGCCTACTGCTACGCAGTATTGCCGGAATGCGATATTTGCGGGCCTGCTGCCGGTTGAAATCGAAAAACAATTTCCACTGCAGTGGAAAAACGATGAAGAGGAGGGTGGAAAAAATCTATACGAAGAAGAATTCTTCAGAGCGCAGTTGAAACGATTAGGAAAGGGCGACCTGAAAGTTTCCTATACCAAAGTAGTGAATAACCATGCCGGGCTGGACCTGGTAAACAATATTCACAACCTGATGAATAATGACATCAATGTGATCGTGTACAATTTTGTGGACATGCTTAGTCATGCCAGGACGGAGATGGAGGTATTAAAAGAATTGGCGGGAGATGAAATGAGTTACAGAAGCCTTACCACCAGTTGGTTTGAGCATTCGCCCCTGCACCAGGCGCTGAAAAAGATCGCTGATAAACAGATCAAAATAGTGTTGGCAACCGATCATGGAAGTGTAAGGGTAAAAACACCCTATAAAGTTGTTGGCGATAAACAAACAACCGCCAATCTCCGTTACAAGCACGGTCGCAACCTGAACTATGAAGCCAAAGAAGTATTGGCTTTCCGTGATCCGAAGGAAATTGGGTTGCCATCACCTACTATTAACTCATCTTTTATTTTCGCCAAAGAGGATAGCTTTCTGTGTTATCCTAATAATTATAATCACTACGTTAATTACTACCGTAATACTTTTCAACATGGAGGGGTGAGCCTTGAAGAAATGATAGTGCCGGTAATAAAAATGCAGAGTAAATGAGGTGAATGGTAAATAGTGACCCGGTAGCTATCGGTTGGGGAATGAATGATGGAAAAGTTTTCACGTTTGTGGAAAAGTATTAAAGCAAAAAACTCTTCTTGCAGTAGTTTCGCATGAGTAACGAGTTTTTAAACTATAATGCATCTAACGCTCCGCCGCGGCGGATTTGGGTTTATGAAATACACACAATCTTCGCTTGATAAATTAGAATCAATTCCAGAACAATCAGGATATGTATTGCGCTATGAAAGAGGAACTTTTCAGAGTGGTTACTGCATTTTGGAAGAACGAAAGGTCGTTGTGCTTAATAAATTTCTCCAGATCGAGGGCCGCATCAATACACTGATCGACCTGATCCCGCAATTGGATATTAATACCGAACTGCTGACAGGTGAAGCGAAAAAGGTTTACATGGATATTGTATCTAAGCTGGAAACACAGGAGAATGAAACGAATGAAAAGGGAAACTAGAAATCTATCTTTTCTTTCTGCGTCCGGGTCTTAATTTCTTATTTTTGACTGTGTCTTGTCCTCCGCTCAAAATAACTTTTCTTGGAAGTGGTACCAGCAGTGGCGTGCCGATGATAGGCTGTGATTGTGCTGTTTGTACTTCTACGGATAAGAAAGATAAACGTCTTCGTTCGAGCATTTTGATTCAGTCACCTTCCACCACCGTAGTGGTGGATGCCGGTCCCGATTTTCGTTGCCAGATGTTGCGGCACAAAGTGAAGCACCTTGATGCCGTGATTCTGACCCATTCTCATAAGGATCATATCGCCGGCATGGACGATATCAAAGCTTTTACCTATTTCACTAAAAAGTCGATGAAAGTATATGCTGATGCTCCGACGGAAACAGCTATACGCCGGGAGTATTATTATGCGTTTGCTGATGACAAGTATCCGGGCACGCCGGAGTTTGATATGGAGCCGATCGGCACCCAACCTTTTTTCGTTGGAGATATTCCCGTTACTCCAATACGGGTTTGGCACCTGAAGATGCCGGTTTTAGGCTTTCGTTTTGGAACGTTTACTTATATCACGGACGCCAACTTTATTGACGAGACGGAAAAGAATAAGATAAAAGGAAGTGAAATAATTGTATTGAATGCTTTGCGAAAAGAAAAGCATGTTTCCCATTTCAACCTGCAGGAAGCTATTGACCTGGTAATCGAGTTAGAAATACCGAAAGCGTATTTAACCCATATATCCCACCAGTTGGGAAGGCATGAAGAAGTGGAAACTGAGTTGCCAAAGGGTATTCACCTGGCGTATGACGGACTTTTGCTAAATGCTGACTGAGTATTTATCTGCAAATAAAGGGCTCCAATAAAAAAGTACTTCTAACACTTGTTAGTTACATAAAAGTTTTTATAACTTGCATCGCCTTTAACGATTGCATGCTGTCGGTCCTTGAGACAGCTACTGAAAATGTGCCATCACCATCTTTGGGATGGCACATCTTTTAAAAAAACTAAATTATGAACTTCGAGCCATCAGAATTAACACAGCATATAGCGCAAACAGCCCGTGACTTCGCCCAGCAATATATCAAACCCCATGTAATGACATGGGATGAGAGCCAGGAATTCCCGGTACCGGTTTTTAAAGAAATGGGCAAACTAGGCTTGATGGGAGTGTTGGTACCTGAAGAATATGGCGGCGCCGGTCTTACCTATTTTGAATACAAAACGGTGATTGAAGAAATTTCCAAGGTATGCGGTTCCATTGGCCTCAGCCTGGCAGCCCACAATTCTCTTTGCACCGGTCACATACTGGCCTTTGCTACCGGGGAACAAAAGAAAAAATATTTACCAAAGCTAGCCACTGCCGAGTGGCTTGGAGCCTGGGGCTTAACCGAAGCTAATACGGGAAGTGATGCGGGTAATATGCAATGCACCGCCGTAAAAGATGGGAATGATTGGATCATTAATGGCACCAAGAACTGGATCACGCATGGCAAAAGCGGTGATGTAGCCGTTGTTATTTGCCGTACAGGAGAGCCGAGGACAAAAAATAATTCAACAACTTTTGTCGTAGAGCGGGGCACAGCTGGCTTCAGCGCCGGTAAAAAGGAAAACAAATTGGGTATGAGGGCCAGTGAAACAGCTGAAATGGTATTTGATAATTGCCGCATTCCTGACTCGAATCGACTGGGTGAAGTTGGCGAAGGATTCAGACAGGCGATGGTGGTATTGGATGGTGGAAGAATTTCTATCGCATCACTTTCGTTGGGTATCGCTAAAGGGGCTTATGAAGCAGCCTTGAAATATTCGCAGGAGCGTCACCAGTTTGATAAACCAATTTCGAGTTTCCAGGGTATATCTTTCAAATTGGCAGACATGGCCACCGAAATAACGGCCGCGGAATTATTAACGTTGCAGGCCTGTGATCTAAAAAACAGGAAAAAGCCCATGACAAAGGAAGCAGCAATGGCGAAATATTATGCCAGTGAAGTAGCGGTAAGGGTAGCCAATGATGCGGTCCAGATCTTTGGTGGTTATGGATATACAAAAGATTTCCCAGTAGAGAAGCATTATCGTGATGCCAAACTATGCACTATTGGCGAAGGAACAAGTGAGATACAGAAAATCGTTATTGCGAGAGAAGTCTTGAGGGGTTAGAAAACTTAGGCAAAAAGAGTAATTTTGATGAAATCATTTTGCTTTGGATGCCGTAAAGATATTGCCACATTACACTTATAGTGATTACCTGCATTGGGAAGGCAAGTGGGAGGTGATTGATGGCATTCCGTATGCTATGAGTCCTGCTCCCGCACCAAAACACCAGCAGATAGCAGTTAATCTCTCTACTGAATTTGCCAATCCACTAAAAAATTGTCAGCAATGTAAGGTATATCAACCTGTTGATTATCTGATCGGGGATGATACTGTTTTACAACCAGACCTGTTGATTGTTTGCCGCGAGATCACCAAAAAGTTCCTGGATTTCCCGCCGGCTTTGGTAGTTGAGATACTTTCTCCTTCAACGGCCTTAAAAGACAGGCATACTAAATACGGACTTTACCAGGAACAAGGGATAAAATATTATATCATTGTTGATCCGGATATGAAGGAAGCAGAAGTATATCGTTTGAATGATGGCATTTATAAATTGGAGAACAAGGGTAATAATTTTATTTACGAGTTTTTATTAGAGGATTGCAATGCTGTTGTCAATTTTAGTGAGGTCTGGTAAAAAAGAGCAAATATTCAATCTGAATCCTGCTTTGAGCGGGATTTTTTGTGAAGTAACTTTACCAGGTGACCCGGCAGCTTAATTATATCGTTCAAGGTTTCTTGCTCGCATTAATGATTCCAATTGCGGGCTCTGTAGTTGAAAAGATCTCGCATGTCGCTCTTGCAGATAATCCAACTTTAACTATTACCGATGCTGAAAAAGCTAAACAAGAAGCTCCGCTGGAAGGTGCTGCCTATGAAGGCAAAATAATATATATATATAAATGTGCGGCTTGTCATAATCTTTTTAGAGGCGGTACAGGTCCTTCAATCCTTCGTTTTGAAGACAGGGGCCCCTGGAGTGACAGGCAAAGTTTATATGCATGGATCAGAAATCCGGCTGAGTTTATGAAGACGAACTCATATGCAAGAGGATTAAAAGAGGCGTATGGTTCAATGATGACTGCTTTTCCGGATATTACCGATGAAGAAATCGATAATATTGTAGCCTATATCAATTATGTTCGTAAACAAAGGGGAGATTAAATTCAAACATTTTAAAGCGGGTCTATTTAAGCTCCTGCATCTCCACCAGCTTCCTGTAAAAACCACTTTGCTGCATCAGTTGATCATGCGTTCCCCGTTCAACGATCTTTCCTTTTTGTAAGACAATAATTTCATGCGCATGACGAATGGTGGAGAGACGGTGGGCAATGACAATACTGGTTCTGTTCTGCATCATATTGTTAATGGCATCCTGTACCAATCTCTCACTTTCGGTATCAAGGGAGGAGGTGGCTTCATCTAAGATTAATATTGGCGGATTTTTTACGACGGCCCTTGCAATGGTCAATCGTTGGCGTTCTCCACCACTTAGCTTACTGCCGCGGTCGCCGATATTGGTTTTATATCCTTGTTCTTTTTGAATAATGAAATTATGCGCATTGGCCACTTTAGCAGCCTCAATGAGCTCCTCTTCGGTTGCGGTTTCTTTTCCCAACCGGATGTTATTGGCAATGCTGTCATTAAATAAAATAGGCTCCTGGGTCACAATGCTCATCAGGCTTCGAACAGATTGCAGCGAGTATTCTTTGATATTTACTCCATCGATCAAAACTTCACCACCGGTTACGTCATGAAATCTTGGAACCAGGTCTGCCAGTGTTGATTTTCCTGCCCCGGAAGAGCCAACCAGTGCAATGGTCTTTCCTTTTTCAACGGTAAGGTTTACATTATCCAATATTACGGCATCATCATAGGCAAAACGGACATTTTTAAATTCAATTTTGTTATTAAATGAAGATAGTATCTTCCCATTGGGGTTGTCGTCTATGGTATTATGTGTGTTTAAAACTTCCTCAATTCTTGTTATGGCGGCACTTCCTTTCTGCATGTTGCTAAAGGATGTGGAAAGTGTTTTTACCGGATTGATGATGTTATAAAACAAAGCGAGGTAGGCTAAAAACACAGAGGGGTCCAGAGCAATTTCTTTCTTTAATACAAGTTGACCTCCAAACCAAAGTATAGAACAAAAAATAACTACTCCCATGAATTCAGACAAAGGGGAGGCCATATCTCGTCGGTAGCCGATCTTGTTCTTGGCATTTAATAATTCAGTGTTGGCTGTAAAAAACCTGTTCTTTAACAGACTTTCTACGTTGAATGCTTTGATCACCCTTAGACCGCCTAATGTTTCATCAAGCACGGAGACGGACTCACCATGTTTCGTCGCCACTTCGCCGGATTGTTTTTTAAGAGAACGGGTTATTCTTCCGATTACAAATCCAATAACCGGAATAGCCAACAAAATAAAAAAAGTCAATTGCGGACTGATATAAAACAGTACGGCAAAGTTGATGACAATAGTGAGAGGATCTCGTACAAGTCCCTCAAGCGTTCCTACAACAGAAGTTTCTACTTCTGCCACATCGTTAGTGATGCGGCTAATGAGATCACCCTTTCGTTTTTCCGTGAAATAACCAATCGGTAATTGGAGGATCTTGGTATACAACTCCGACCTTAGGTTATTTACGATTATATTTTTTAATGGGTTAAGAATATAAAATGACAGGTAAAGGAAAAGATTTTTAAAAAAAATGGAGATCATGATGATAATACAAAGCAATCCTAACACGCCTAATACACCGCCAAACAAACCTGGTGAATTCATTTGGCGGATCATTAAATTTTGGATCTCCTGAAAAACCGGGTTGTTACCTTGCAGGTCGCTGCTATCCTGCATGAAAATCAGTTTAAAGAAAGGTGCGAGCATTCCAAGGGAAACGACCGAGAAAGCAATAGAAAGTAGTATAAAAAGAAAATACAGAACAATTTTACCCTTATAATCTGCCAGATATTTAAAAATCCGTGAATATTTCTTCATTGAAAGTTGATAAATGCTTAAACGGTGCAAAGTAACTAATTTTACAGCGTCCGCTGCAGCATAAATGCAAAGTGGATAGCAAATAATAACATAATTATGGAAGAGGGTAAAAGGCAAAAGCAGATAGCGGGGCTACTGCATGAAGAAATGAGCACGATCTTTCAGCGCTTTGGTCTGAATATGATCGGCGGAGGAATGGTTTCTATTTCATCGGTGAAAGTGACACCTGACCTGCTGGAAGCAAGATTCTACCTTAGCCTCTTCCAGGTAAAGGATACAGAAGCCGCTTTGAAGAAGATCGATGACAGTCATCATGAAATAAAAAAGCAGCTGGCGGCGAAAGTGCGACACCAGTTGCGCAGCATACCTGTTTTACGTTTCTTCCAGGATGATACGTTGGATAATGTATTTAAACTGGAGGAGCTTTTTAAAAAGATCAACCCGCCGAACGCTGACGGCGGTTAAGAGATGTGCATTGGAAGTTAAATCTTAAACTACAAAACCTGTAATCTCTTGAATTTCCTTTTTGCATGGCGATACTTCAAAGCGAAAAAGTCGGTCAATGCTATTAATATCATTGCACGGATAAGTATCGCGGCCATTGTTATCGGCACAGCAGCATTAATATTGGTGTTGAGTGTATTTAATGGCTTTGAAGACCTGGTTAAATCTCTCTATTCTTCCTTTTATACAGATCTGAAAGTGTTGCCGGCCTCAGGTAAAAACATCACGGTTACGGCGGAGCAGTTGAAAAAACTTAAAGGAATAAGCGGGATAAAAAACTTTAGCCTGGTCCTGGAAGAAAAGGCGTTGGTGCAAAATGGAGATTACCAGTCGGTCATGTACCTGAAAGGTGTTGATGAGAATTATCGATACGTCACAGGAGTAGCAGATCATATTGTAAAAGGAGACTATGACCTGGGTACTGAAGATGCTCCTAAACTTATACTTGGCGGGGGTGTCGAAGGCGCCCTTGGAATACAGGCAGACCGGAATATTTTTGTGCTGAAAATCTATCTACCCCGTAAAAGTAATACGGAACAGATCGATCCTTTAAACGATATCAGCAATGATTCTATCCGTAGTTCTTCCGCCTTCCGGATACAACAGGATTTTGACAATAAGTATGGCATAACTAATATCGAATTTGTAAAGAAAGCGTTGAAAATTGTTCCCGACCAATATAGTGGCGTTGAGATTGCCCTCAATGATCCTTCACAGGCGAAAGAACTGCAACCAAAGGTCCGGGAAATCTTCGCTGATAAATACATTGTTCAAACTATATACCAGCAAAATCAGAGCCTGTACGCCGTGATGAATATGGAGCGTTGGATCATTTACGGCGTATTATGCCTGATACTCGTGGTTGCGGCCTTCAATATGATCGGGGCGTTAACAATGCTGGTGCTTGAAAAACAAAAGGATATCAATGTATTGCATGCCCTGGGAAGTACACGAGGTTTTATACAAAAGATATTCTTAAGCGAAGGCCTGTTGCTGGCATTAATTGGGACGTTGATGGGAATGATGCTCGCATTTATCATTGCCATTTTGCAAATCAAATTTCATTTAATCCCGCTGCAGGGAGATTCTTTTTTGATCAGCTATTTCCCGGTAAAGCTTCGGCTAACAGATTTTTTACTGGTAAGTGCCACGGTTTTTTTCATTGCACTGATGGCTTCCTGGCTGCCCTCAAGAAAAGCAGCAACCCAGGAATTTTCATTGAGAAGCGAATGATAGAACTAGTTTTCTGTAATTAAATAGTTGGTATCATATCAAGGAAAAAATGATTACAAGGAACTTTTATATTTTCCTGATAATCCCTTGTAATATTAAAAATTGAAGTTTTCTAGTAATCGCCGAGGGTCTCCGGCAATTGCGCCAGCGCTTTAGCCAACTGTTCATCATTAGGCGAAATACCATGCCATTCGTGCGAGCCTTCCATAAAATCGACTCCTTTACCCATTTCTGTGTGCATCATGATCGCAATGGGTTTTCCCTGCCCGGTTAGTGATTTGGCCTTTTCCAGGGTAGCCACTACATCATCCATATCATTTCCATTCATTTCCAGCGTGGTCCATCCAAAGGCATCGAATTTTTCACGGATATTACCAAGGCCCATTACCTTGTCGGTCGGGCCGTCGATCTGTTGTCCATTCCAGTCTACTGTAGAGATCAGATTATCAACCTTGTGATGCGCCGCAAACATCACAGCTTCCCAAACCTGTCCTTCATTCAATTCCCCATCACCATGCAGCGAAAACACTGTGTTTTTGTCACCATTTAATTTTTTGGCCAGGGCGGCCCCGATTGCTACGCTCATACCTTGTCCTAAAGACCCACTGGCTATTCTAATCCCCGGTAAATGCTCATGCGTAGCAGGGTGACCTTGCAAACGGGAATTGAGCTTGCGAAAAGTAGCCAGCTCTTTTACATCAAAATAGCCGGAACGGGCCAGGGTAGAATAGAAAACCGGAGAGATATGTCCATTAGATAAAAAAAACACATCCTCGTTCGTGGCGTTCATATTAAAACTAGGGTCATGTTTCATGACCTTAAAATAAAGAGCGGTTAAAAACTCCGTACAGCCTAGTGACCCGCCGGGGTGACCACTACTTGATCCATGTACCATTCTGACAATATCTCTTCTTATTTGGGTCGCAATTGCTTTAAGTTCAGGCATAAAAATTAGGTACTTTTTAAACTTTTTGTATCTTGCCCCCTCGAAATAAATGAGAGGAGTTGCAAAAATGCGGTTTTTTTAGTAAAAAAATCCATCCGTTGATATTAATCTGCTTTTAATCAAATGGTCCCGTGGGTATGAGTGATTTAATGTTGACTTCGTATTATAATAATTCGTATTCAAATGATAAGCTAAAAGGTTTAAGCCTATTTTTGTACCGTAAATCCCTGCTTGATGCTAGATGTATTGTTAACAGCCTCGGTCTCTTTCATCATATCTTTTTTAGCTATCCCGGTTGTTCTGCAGATCGCTGAACAAAAGAAACTATATGATGTTCCCGACGAAAGAAAAGTTCATACACATGCAGTTACCTCTCTTGGGGGGGTTGGTATATTTGGAGGATTTTTGCTTGCAGCCTTATTGTCCATACAGGGATACCTCAACCCTGAATTTCAATATTTCTTTGCCGCCGCACTTGTCATTTTCTTTTTAGGTCTTAAAGATGACCTGGTGGTATTATCCGCCAGCAAAAAATTTGTGGGCCAGGTAGTTGCAGCGTCCATCATCATCCATTTAGGTGGAATTAAGTTGGACAGCATGCATGGTCTGTTTGGATTTGAACAACTTCCGGAAGCTTTTGGCCTCGCGTTGACTTATCTAACCATTATTGTGGTCATCAATTCATTTAACCTGATAGACGGGATTGATGGCCTGGCGACCAGTTTAGGTATATTAACGATGTTGATCTTTGGTACCTATTTCTTTATGGTTGGCTTGCAAGCCTATGCATTGCTGGCTTATTCGTTGGGAGGAAGCCTGGTAGCTTTTCTTATTTTTAATCACCACCCGGCCAAGATCTTTATGGGAGATTCGGGCTCCCTTATGATCGGTTTGATCAATGCCATATTAGTCATAAAATTCATAAATGTCGCAAGTGATCCCGCTATTGCTATTCCAATCGGATCTACAGCAGCCATAGGATTCTCGATACTGATAGTTCCTTTGCTCGATACACTCCGCGTTTTCGCTATTCGTATTTTCAAAGGTTGTTCTCCCTTTACGCCTGATCGCAATCATATTCATCACTTACTGCTCAACCGCGGGCTTGGTCATGCCGCCATAACGCTCATCTGTGTCAGTATTAATATTGGGTTTGTGGTTTTGGCTTATAGCCTGAGATCGATCGGGTCAACCTACTTGTTGCTTATAATGCTTGCATTATCCTTTTCAGGGTTCGGTTTACTTTATTATGGTAAGCCAAGACGTACTATGACCATTGCGAAGCGTATGAATGGAACAACGGAACTCAAAACAACGTCTAAGGTGGTGACGCTTACCCAGGAGACTGCCACAGCGGATCATAGCTGATATTCACCGGGAAATAAATTTTTTGTGCAGGGAGTAGCTTTACGCTTCCTGCATTTTTTTTTAAACAACTGCTTTCATTAGCTTTGCTTCTCTCAAAATTCTTTTATGACTGAAGACATTTCAACCATTATAGCCGGTACGGATGAGCAGATGAAAAAAGCTATTACTCACCTCGAGACCGAGTTAATAAAAATAAGAGCGGGAAAAGCTAATCCGCAGATGCTGGATAGTATCATGGTTGATTATTACGGTTCGCCGATGCCCATTAACCAGGTAGCGAATATCAGTGTCATGGATGCCCGCACACTGACCATACAGCCCTGGGAAAAAAATATGCTGCAGCCGATCGAAAGAGCTATTATCAATGGAAACATTGGGGTCACCCCGCAAAACGATGGTGCTATAATCCGTCTTTTTCTGCCCCCGCTTACAGAGGAGAGGAGAAAGGAGCTGGTTAAAAAATGCCTGGCGGAAGGGGAGCATTCGAAAGTCGCTATCCGCAGTATTCGCCGGGATGCCATTGAAAATATTAAGAAACTACAGAAAAGTGGTTTAAGTGAAGACGCAGCCAAGGATGCGGAAGCCGATGTTCAACAGGTAACTGACAAGTTCATTTCGCAAATTGAGAAGCACCTTGGGATCAAGGAAAAGGAAATTATGGCCGTTTAAATATATGGGTCCGAAATAAAATTGTTGCATTTGGCGGGATATCTCAGGTCCCGCTTTCTTTTTTATCGGGTCTGTTGGCAAGATAAACTCCCAGAAGGATGATGGAGAGGCAGATTATTACAGGGAGAGAAATGACCTCGCCGTTCATAAACCCCCAGAATAACGCCACAAACGGAATTCCATAGGTAACAAGTGAGGCGAACAGACCGCTTGCTTTTTGAACCAGTATATAAAATAATATCGTGGCAAAAGCACTTCCTACTATACCCAGCAACACGCAGTTAAACACCGCCCATTGAACCCTGGTGTCCGCAAAATCGACCTGTAAAAAACCTTGTTGCCAAAGTAGCCACCCGCTTGGTATGCTCATGAACGCCAATGATATAGTTGCAATATGCAAAGGCTTCATTTCCTTCAAATAATGGCTGACCAGGTTGACATTAACGCCGTAGGAAATCGTACCAAGAAGAACAAGAGAAGCGTAGCCGGCGTTTTCAAGGCTGATATTTTCCTGGGTCAATGTCAGAAGACATAGTCCGGCAAATCCCACCAGTACACCAATGATCTTTTGTATTTTTATTTTGTCCCTGAAAACAAGCGCTCCTACTAAAACAACGCAAATAGGAGTTAGTGAGTTAAGGATGCCGGCGAGCGAACTGTCGATTTTCAAAAGCGCTATGGCAAAGCAAAAAGCAGGTAAGAGGTTGCCGAAGATGCCGGTAAAAAAAAGGAGGCCAGCTTTTTTACGGGGTGTTTTGACGATATGAAAAAAAGCGAACGGAACAAAAACAATGGCCGCCGAAAAGATCCGTAAGGCTGCAATCTGTGAACCCGTCAGTCCCTGGCTACTTACTTTCATTAAAATAAAAGAACTACCCCAGATAAAACAAAGCAGCACAAAGATGGACCAACTGATAAACTTAGTACTCATAAAGGAATCGCGAAGGTCATAAAACCGGTCGATACAATAGTATTATTTATATTGTGCAGTTATAAATAATATGCATGATTATGGGCAAGATTAAATTAACTGAAATTGATACACGGGCTCCTAAAAGTTTTGATAAGGAAAAAACCAGGGAGAAACTGCCCGCCATACTGGAAGAGCTGGATGAACTGCAAAATCTTCTCTACGCGGAAAGTAAACATTCGATACTCATAGTGATACAGGGAATGGATGGTAGCGGGAAAGACGGTGTTATTCGCAATGTGTTGGGTAATATGAATCCGCAGGGTGTAACCGTAAAGTCATATAAGGCGCCGACTTCTGAAGAACTTGCTCACGATTTTCTGTGGCGTATTCACCAGGATACACCGCAAAAAGGAATGATACAGATCTTTAACCGGTCTCATTATGAAGATATACTGGTAACAAGAGTGCATAAATGGTGTGATGATAAGACGGCCCAAAAAAGGATGAAAGCGATCAATAATTTCGAGGATCTGTTGCAGGAACATAATTCGACGCATATTCTAAAGTTTTACCTGCATATTTCTCCGGAAGAGCAGCACGAGCGACTGAGCGAAAGAATGAAAGATCCTGCTAAAATGTGGAAGTATAATGAAAAGGATTTTGAAGAGGCTAAACTCTGGGATGTATATATGCAGATGTATGAGGATTGTTTTAATAATTGTAATATGCCTGAATGGACCATTGTACCAGCCGATCAAAACTGGTACAAGGAATATCTCATTGCCAGTACTTTGAGAGACAAACTGAAAAGCCTGGACATGCAATTCCCGGGGCTGAAAAAGTAACGGTTGCGGTGGAAAACTTGCCCGTAAAAACAGGTTATGAAAAAATAGGATATATTTTGAAAGGACATACCTTTTGCCATATTTTTTAACACACAAAACCAACAAATTATGGGAATGCTAAAAGAATTTAAAGAGTTTGCCATGAAGGGCAACATCGTTGATCTGGCTGTGGCCGTGATCATCGGCGTCGCTTTTGGGAAAATTATCACCGCCCTTACTGATAGCCTTATTATGCCGATCATCGCACTTTTGATGGGTAGAGGTGGAATGTCTGATGTTAGTTTTACCGTTGGAAGCACGGTTTTCCCTGTTGGTATATTTATCCAGGCAATTATCGATTTTATTTTGATCGCTATCGTCTTGTTCCTGGTCATTAAAGCCATGAATAGCATAAAGAAAAAGGAAGAGGCTGCTCCGCCTGCTGCCACACCAGAGGACATCGTTTTGCTACGGGAGATCAGGGATGCTTTAAAGAAATAAAACAATCATATTTCCCTTATTTTTGACCCCTGTTCCGGGATAAATAATATTCCTGGAAAAGGGTTTTAATTGTAACGAATGACTAATACTTCCTCCTACCAGATCAAATTGGCGCAGTTTGAAGGTCCTTTTGACTTGTTGTTGTTTTTTATCGAGAGAGATGAGCTGGATATCTATAATATTCCGATCACCAGGATCACCAACGATTTCCTTGACTATATTCACCAGCAGCAAACGGTAAATATTGAGCTTTCCAGCGAGTTCATACTGTTCATATCAACCCTGATGCGTATCAAAGCCAAAATGCTGCTGCCACGAAAGGAGCTGGATGCGCAGGGTAATGAAATCGATCCGCGGGAAGAGTTGGTTTGCAAAATACTGGAGTATAAACGATTCAAAGAGGCATCCGCGCAAATGGCCGGGATGGAAGCCTTGCGGATGCTGATGGTAAAACGGGGGAACATTCAAAAAGAATTGTCACACCTGGGAGAAGAAGCCGGAGAGGGAACTGAAATTCAGAATATCACTTTGTTCAAACTGATGAAGGCTTTTGAAAAGGCCATGCAAAAATATTCTGACAGGGTGAATAAACCGGTGCATACGGTGGTACAATATCGTTACACCATGGAGGTCAGCCGGCAGGATATGCTTTCACTGGTTCAGCAGGAAAAGACAGTGGCCTTTGAAAAAATATTTCACAAAGCCGAGAACAGGGTGCATGCGATATTCCTTTTTTTATCATTGTTGGAGTTGGTGCAACAAAAGTTCATGAAAATTATCACCGGCGAAGGAAAAAATAATTTTATCATAGAATACAACGAGCCAGAGAATCGCCTCGCCGAACTGGAAGAAGAAAATCAACCACAATAAAAATTTAAAAACGATAATTATGAAAAGATTCGCGACAGCTAATTGGAAAGGTTCTGGTAAAGAAGGAAAAGGAACCAACACTACCCAATCCGGGGTTTTAACTGATACACAATATTCTTTTAAAAGCCGTTTTGAAGATGGCATCGGTACGAATCCTGAAGAGCTGGTCGCTGCTGCTCATGCGGGTTGTTTTACCATGAAGTTGAGTTTTGTTTTACAGGCTGCTGGTTTCGTAGCTGATAATATTGATACAAAATGCACCATTACCCTGGGCGATGGCGCCATTACTGAAAGCCATCTTGAAGTAAAAGCCACCGTACCTGGTATTGATGCCGCTAAGTTTGCCGAATGCGCAGCGGATGCAAAAGCTAATTGCCCGATCAGCAAATTGCTGAATACTAATATTACGATGGAAGCGAGTTTAGCTTAATCGTATAAGTAAAGGGTGGCACGGTTTCGAACCTTGCCACCCTTTACTACTCATAGATCCAAAGAAGTACCGGTTTTTTTGAGGCGTCGATAATAGGTTTGACGTATTGAAGAACGCCCGGAGATACCGTCGGGCAACCATCACTTTGGCAAATTTCGTCTTTAACTTCAGTCGCCGGTACGCATTCATGGGAGTGCAGCACCACGAATCTTTCGAATGCTTTATGATTCGTCTTTTCCAGGCCATGCAGTTTATAAGCAAGACCAAACCTTCCCTGGTAGGAACGACCTATCTTATATTTTCCAAGAGAGGTACAACCACAACCAACTGTATTTCCATATTTACGGCCATCAAGCCAATATTGATTGCAGCGGCCATGTGTTACAAGTCCGGCATTTCGAATAGTATCTTTATCCAGGTCATAAACAAACAAACGATCCTTGCCCGATGGCAGGCTCATATCCACCAAAAAGCAAATGGTTTCATTGTATCCTTTTTGCCGGGCAAAGAGTTTTGCATCCAGGGCTTTTAGTTGCATTTTCTTTATGAAAGGATCAGCGGATTTGAAGAGCGCAGGGTTTTCCGCAGCCCAACTTATTTTGGCTCTTTTCCATAGGCCAGACGAAAACAACCAGGTAAATGATAAAAGAAGAAAGAAGATCAGCAGTAAGGTTCGGGTTTTTAACATAAAAAAGGTTAAGCACTGTGGTAGATGCTTAACCAACGAGAATCCACATAGGGAATTTTTTAACCGGTGTTAAATCTTTTGAAAAGAAGTTAGTTTAGTCTATAGCAAAAGCAAACAAGGTTGTGCTGCCATCCATATTCCCCATACCCATGCCGATCATACTAAATGCGTATTCACCCCTTGGCAAAGGTTTATCTATTACAAGTTCCCAATAACCTTCCCTGATCTTTTTTACACTAAAAGTATATTTATCGCTTGACTGCGATTTTTTGCCACCAAATGCGCCTCCGGCTTTTTGCATCAGGATCTTTCTTTTGTTTTTGGCTGTTGTTGCTTTGTATAAACTAATCATGTCGGCCGGATCGCCCATTACATTCATTCCCTCCATCCCATTCATCATGGATGGATCCATGCCATTAGCCCTCATCATTGAATCTTTTTCCGGCGAAGATGTTTTGACAGAAGCTCCGTTGGAAAAAACAAAGGAATAGCCGGGTTCCTGATGTAGCCTGACAGTTGATTTTTCCCCATCAAGAACATAGCCCATTTCATAACCGCCCATACCCCCCATCTTGGTTTTGCTTTCCACTTTAGAACTTTCCTTTTCCAATCGAACTACAGAATTGACACTGTCTTTTTTCAGATAATATACTTCTTTGCTGAATTCGGGTTCCGGGTATTTTTTATTTTCGGGCTGAGCCCACAGCAATGACGTGACACTTACTAAAACAGCAGCAAAAACTAATTTCTTTTTCATTGCGATTTTTTTACTCTTGTTAACAGGGTTGTTTTTAATAACTTCTGACTGGGCTTTATGGATTGGAGTTTTCTTTTTCTTTCTTTTTTGAAGCAGGTTGCTTGCCAAAACGCCAGCCAACAGATATTTGTATTACGTTGTTTTTCGCATCCTCGCTTGTAAAGGATGGCTTCTGGAAACTTTGAAGATCTTTATACACTTTGGCTAAACTGACATTGTACCGGGCGCCAATTATTAATCCTGCAACCGGGTGAATTTCTACACCCACTGCATAACCATAGTCAATCCGGTTAAATAAGTTCATCATCGCATTTTCGGGGCCGCTTCCATTAGTATTGTTGCTATCTACCTGTGCGCTGATCAGGTAAGATGTCTGAGCGACGAGCATCAGGGAAAAATATTTGGTAATATTTATGGACATCAATTGTCCCATCTGGATATAGTCAAGATTAACATTGCCCGTATTGGTACTGTTTTTATAATCATAGCCCTGGCGGGAAAAGAGTATTTCGGTCCTGGAGCTGAGAATTTTTTTGGAAGGCGGCGCCAGGAATAAGCCTGCATGAAAACCAGACCGGCTGCTACTATTAATGTCAGAAGCTTTAGAGACTTTAGCAAAGTT
>JANOCH010000186.1:0-2322 GCA_031412015.1 Chitinophagaceae bacterium | reverse complement strand
GTACTTTTTTCCTGCAAAACAGCCGAGAAAATGTATCAACAGGGGCGGTACGATGAAGCGGTGGAACTAGCTACCAAAAAACTGCAAAAGAAACCCGGTGACGCGAAACTGACCGATATTCTTCAAAATGCTTACCGCTTCGCCGTAGAGGATCATGAAAGCAGGATACGCAATCATTCCAACAGTAACACTGACCTGAGATGGGAATATATTTACCGGGAGTATTTGCAACTTCAAAGATTGTATGAGTCTATAAGGAGATCTCCTTCTGTTTTTGATTTGGTTCAGCCAACCGACTATTCGTCATATATATCCACTTACAAAGAAGAGGCAGGGAATGCTCGTTATGAAAGAGGCCTTGAACTATTGGACCAGAATAGCAAAGCCAGCTCCAGGGAAGCTTATTTTGAATTTCAAAAAGCGCTGGCATTGAAACCCGGCGATCTTTCCATCAAACAGAAAATTGACGAATCTTATGCTAACGCGGTTACCAACGTTGTTATTCACCCGCTTAGCCGTTATGGTTATCAATACAGCTCCTACAATTTCGACTACAACAATTTTAACTATGACATGCTTCGCTACCTGAACAATAATAATAAGAGCCAGTTTGTCCGTTATTATAACCAAACAGGTCCGGGGAACCAGGATGTTCGTATAGACAATACGGTGGATATGCGTTTCAGCGATATAAATATTGGCCGTTACCGTGATCAGCGAAGCACAAGGGAAGTTTCCAAACAAATAGTGAGCAAAGAAATAGTGATAAAAAAGGATTCCGTGATCAAGGAATATATTACGGTAAAAGCCAAGATCACCACTATAACCAGGACCATACAAGCCGATGGCTTATTGCAGGCCACTGTCAGAGATTATAATGATCGCCGGGTATGGGGTGATACCTATCGCGGTGAGTATAGCTGGACCTATAGCTTCGCCACGTATACCGGCGACGAAAGAGCCCTCAGCGCCGAAGACAGAAAGATAATTAACCAGAGAGAGCAATTCCCTCCTTCCAATGATGAGATCATACGGATCATCATGGCAGACATACAGAGAAAAGCAGAATGTGGTATCAGCGACTATTTTAACCGCGTGAATTAAAGAGTACTTCTAAGAAATACGCAAAAGGAGCATGATAAAGATGCCCCTTTTGCTTTTTTAGATCATTATAACGGTTAGCATTTAGTTGAACCTTATTTTTCTTAATTTCACCCGTCAATTTTCAGCTCACCGGGAACACTAATACTAACTATGCAACAATACAACCGTCGAAAATTTATCGCACAGGCCTCAGTACTGGCCGCTGCACCTTTAATAATTAATACAATGGCTATAACCCTAAAGCATCCCAATTGGTACACCATGTTTTTTTCTGGCTAAAAAACCCTGGTTCAGAACCGGACAGGAAGCAACTCATGGAAGGTCTTAAAACATTAAAAGCGATCAAAGAAATAAAACAACTGCTTATCGGTACGCCGGCATCTACCGAAAAAAGAGAAGTAGTAGATAACAGTTTTGACGTTTCAGAGTTGATGTACTTTGATAACCTGGAAGGACAAGCAGCTTACCAGGTTCACCCGATCCATAAAGCCTTTGTAGAAAAGTACAGCCATCTTTGGGAGAAAGTAATAGTATACGATATGCTGGTCGCATGATCCGTTACGGATCGCTTTTTTATTGATTTGAAGAGTAACCGGTATGCAAAAAACTACGATCAAAAAAATTAATACCGGGCTGAAAATTGCGGTTGTGGTATACATCGTATGTGGTACGGGCCTGTATTTTTTCCAGGAAAAAATATTATTTCATCCCCTTGAATTAGCAGACACCCATCCATTCAATTTCCCGGGTCCCTTCAAAGAGATCAATCTGCCTGTAAATGCTGCAAAGAACCTGAGCATCGTTCAGTTCACCGTTCCTGATTCGGTATGCAGAGGAGTGGTACTATATTTTCACGGCAACCGGAAGAATATCGAACGCTACGCTCCTTTCGCCACCAATTTCACCCGGAACAATTACGAAGTATGGATGATAGACTATCCTGGTTTTGGTAAGAGCACCGGCAAACGGACTGAACCAATAATGTATGACGATGCTGCCACGCTGTATAAAATGGCCCGTGCGAAGTTTTCAAAAGACAGCATTATTATTTATGGAAAATCTATTGGAACAGGGGTGGCGGCACAATTAGCTTCCATAAGGGATTGCAAAAGAGTGATGCTGGAAACACCTTATTACAGTATTGATGCGCTGATGAAACATTACGCATTTATGTATCCGGTGAGTTGGTTGGCAAAATATCATTTCCCGACTTATAGC
>JANOCH010000185.1:0-9941 GCA_031412015.1 Chitinophagaceae bacterium | reverse complement strand
GTGTTGCACTTTAGATCCCTTTTCCAGGAAAATACCTGATGGGCTTGTTACTTTATTCGTTTTAGGAATCGTTTGCGATTTTCTTTTTTTAGTCAACAATTCAAAATCCTGCCGGATGGCCCAATCATTCAGGTGAAAAATATCCCAGGGAAACTGAATTGATTTTATCTCCTCTTTTAATATGATCGATTTGGTTACCTTGATCGTATTCTGTTCGCTGACCTGTTTTTTGGTAAACCTGAATACGATCCCTTCATTTCCATTTACCGAAATAAACTCTCCATCTTTAAGATTTCGTACCGCTTTTATCAACTTGGGAGAGGGTAATACATTGCCATGGATCATCAGGCAAACTCCGTCCTGTGCGGCCTCTTCAATGGCGATGGAACGATCCAGGTCCTTATAATCATCCTCGTGCCTGTCAAAAGATGGGAGATCAAGAATCTTCTCCCATTTTTCACGTATGGTGAGAATACCGACCCTGATATCCTGTATCTGCCGTGTCAACGTAAAGGGATAAAGGTTTTCCGGCTGGCAATATTCTTCAGAGAAGATGATCTTGTTCATGGATAAAAAGATAGCCTGTTTACTAGTTTGGAAAGATACTTTAAAAAAAATAGTTGGAAACTAACTCCGTGCTTTTCATGTGTTAGGCCATAAAAAAACCTCCCGGTTACGGGAGGCCTGAAAAATATTATAAAGCGAACCAACTAAACTATTCTGCTTTTTTTGCGTATTTCTTCTTGAATTTATCAATACGACCAGCCGTATCCACCAACATATTTTTGCCGGTAAAGAAAGGATGAGAAGTACTGGAAATTTCCAATTTCACCAGTGGGTATTCATTTCCATCCTCCCATTTTACTGTCTCTTTAGAAGCGGCAGTAGAACGGCTGAGGAATGAATAATTATTACTCATGTCTTTGAAAACTACTAACCGGTAGCTGGCGGGATGGAGACCTTTTTTCATAACTCTTTGATTTTTAAGGTTGCACGGATTTTGCCGTACTTATGATATAATTTTTTAAGTGGTCAAAGGTAAGTACCAGCATGGGTTTGACCAAATCTTATCGTCATTAAAAAATATGTCCCCGAACCCATCTTTTCTAATCATTAATATCGATCCGCTGGCAAATCTTTGGAGCATAAAAAAATTATTTAGAAAGAATGATCATTGCCAACCCTGCGATGTACAAAAGCAACATGATATTCAACAACGGTTTCGTCCCTGGCGGAGCTTTGTCAAACTCCTTCCAGACATAAATGCCCCAAAGTGCTGCAACTACGGTTGCGCCCTGTCCTAATCCATAAGAAATCGCGGGGCCGGCTTTGCCAGATGCGATGATACTTAATGACATTCCCACACACCAGATAACACCACCCAATACACCGATCAAATGATCCCGGGTTGAACCTTTAAAGTAAGTTGAAAACGTGACAGGTGTGCCACTAAACGGACGCATCATTTGCAGTGTATTAAAAACAAAACTGCTGACCACAATACCAATAGCGAAAAGTACTAGTGCAGTGTACGGAGTAAGCTTACCGGCATCGGGCACATTGAAATTAGTGACCATCGAACCGGCAACATATTTATAAAACAAGCCCATCAGGCAACCGCTTACTACGGATAGTATCAATCCTTTTTTAGAAACACCTCCTTCAGCATTCGTTTGTAATTTCTGATAAGCCCTTGCATTAAGTATGATAGCTAGTGTGATCAAAGCTACCCCACCAAAGATCAGCACAGGATTGCCCTGCGGAGTGGAAATATAATTGACGACAACACCCAATACCAATGCGATGCCTATACCTACGGGGAAAGCAACCGACATACCGGCAATGCCGATAGCGGCTACCAATAAAATGTTCGCTAAATTAAAGACCACGCCACCAGCGAAAGCGGAAAGTAAGTTGGCTGATTCCGCCTGTTTCATGTCGCTCAGAAATGCCCTGCCCTCGGTCCCGTTACTTCCCAACGTAAAGGCTAATAATAAAGTAGTAAGCAGGATACCAAAGCCATAATCCCAATACAAAAGTTCAAACCTCCAGCCTTTGCTGGTAAGTTTTGTGGTGTTGGCCCAGGAACCCCAACACAACATGGTAACGACGCAAAGTGCAATGGCTAATCCGTAGTTTTCGACGATAAACATATGACAAGTATTAAACTAAAGAAGAATCAACTGTCGAGTTCCTTTCTGTAAGGAACAGAGGCCTGGGCTCCCATCCTTGTGACAGAAATGGAAGCAGCTTTTACTGCAAACTGAACAGCCTCTTTCCAATCCATATTTTCGGTAATTGCAACAGTTAAAGCACCGCTGAAGGTATCACCTGCAGCTGCTGTATCCATAGCATGTACATCCGGTGCGTCAACCTTAAATTTCAGGTTCTTGTTTTGGAAATAAGCCCCTTGCTTTCCTAAGGTAATAATTATGTTTTGTACTCCCCTGTTTAAAAAAATGTCAGCTGCTTTTGCTGCAGTTTCCGCATCGTCTACTTTTATACCGGTTAGTAAAGAAGCTTCTGTTTCATTGGGAGTTATCAGGAATAAGCCATTCAATAATTCATCAGTTAGCGACTGGGCAGGCGCCGGGTTGATGATCAGCTTTTGGTGATTCCTCTTTGCCATTTTTGCTACAGCTTCGATGGTCTCCAACGGAATTTCTAATTGTGTTAAAATGATTGCTGCGTCTGCCATACTTTTTACCTGGCTGATATCGGCCGGTAAAAGTCGGGCATTTGCGCCCGGAGCGACTACGATACAATTTTCACCTTCCTCATTTACCATGATCAATGCCGTGCCGGATGGTAATTCTTCATCCACTAAAACATGATTGGTGTTTATATTTTCCGTTTTCAACCCATCAATGGTTTGTTTTCCGAAAATATCATTTCCAACTTTTGCAACCAGCATTACATTGCCGCCAAGCCTTGCTGCAGCAACAGCCTGGTTAGCGCCTTTGCCTCCTGCATTCATCAAAAAAGTTCCGCCTAATATCGTTTCGCCCGGCAATGGAAGTTTCCTGGATTTCACCACCATATCGGTATTGGCGCTGCCTATGACAATTATTCTTTTTGTATTCATTCTATTTAAGGCCGCTGGTTTCTATCCTTTTTAAAAAAGTTATCATCGTTTCAATAAAAACCTGGTCGTCGGGCATATCTTCAACAGCGCATTTTTCCAAATGTCCAGGACACCTTCTGGTAGCGATAGCATCTAATCCAAACCGACAGGAATTTAATAAATTCCAGATAGTATAGATGCTATAATCCCACAAGTGGCTTTTAAAACGTGATCAAATAGACTGCATGACCGCTGAACGCTGCTTACAGTTTGCCGGATCCAAACTGCTATGGGATCTTTCTTTCCGATATCCTGCCTTCTGTATTCTCCAGCCAAGAGCCGCTTATAGCCAAAATAAATAGGGATTGGCATCAAAATTATAAGGATAATAATGAGTAAATACTTATAAACATTTTTTCCTAATAGATTATCTATTATTCATTGATCACGTCGAGGATTGTAAAGGTCCTTTTACCAGCCGGCACCTGCCATTTGACGCTTTGTCCTTTCCGAAATCCGATCAACGCAGTTCCGATCGGTGCCATTACTGAAACCCTGTTTTCTTTAATGTCAGCCCTGTCCGGTGTCACAAGCAGCAGCTCTATTACGTGACCTTTGTCATCCGCTTTTATTTTTACCATAGAATTAAGTCTGACCACATCAGGAGGAAAGTCGTCTTTGTTTACAAGTTTTGCCTTCTTTAATTCAGTTTTCAAACTTTCCGCATTTCTGCGATCAAATGCCGACTTTCCAAACCTTCCATTGAGCCAGGAAAGCAACATCTTGTAATCGTCTTTTCTAAGTACTAATTGATTGTTTAATTTTTGCATGATTTTTTATTTTATAAATATTTTTTTTGATCATTCTCGCATTGATTTATCTGCTTACCTTTTCGTTCCAGGTATAACATTTCAAATAATTGTCCTTGTCCTGAGTCACCACGGAATCTGAGCCTGATCATTTTTAATTGTGCTTTGTTGAAACAAAAAACAAAGACAGCAGGAGTTTAAGTCCTCGGATTTTTATTTACTGAATAGATAAGTGCCAGCGAAATGATTACACCTAGTGAAATGAGAACGTCTATAACTATTACAGGCATAATATTAGTTTTAAAGATTTAAAGATTTAAAAATAGCCAGCAGGTGGCGATGCGACATTATTTACCGGGTTCCCGGCAACAGAACCCTGAAACAATTGTTTGATCCTGAATAGTGCTAAAAATTGAACAATTCATTCACCTGCCGATGGAATCGGCGGAAAACAACCCAAGACCTGTAAATATAAGGCTTGGGGTAACGTATTAAAGTCCTTGAAATTGGAAAAGTAATATAACTTAATGCAGAAGGGGAAAAATTCCGTAAATGAACAGGTATAATCATCTCTCATATCAAGCTCAACCCTCTTTTTAGAGAAATTGAAAGGGATATAGTTAATATTACCTGTCATTGTCATTGTTGCAATTTACCAATAATATCTGGCTATTCAGCTAAAGAAAGCTTAACGTTCCTGACGATGTTCTTATGTTTAATAACACTTCCAGGCGGACGCTCAAATTTCAAACCGTTTTATCCGCATGGCTAGCGGAATTCGTTGAGCCTGGTAACCGGAAGCCAGGATCACTGATAGGTATCCCACGATTCAAATATCGGGTTCTGATTGGAGTAAGTCTGAAAACAAAAAAGCCAGTAAAGTATAAGTTTACAGGCTTTTGATCTTTTTAAGAGAATTCTTGCGGACCGGACGGGACTCGAACCCGCGACCTCCGCCGTGACAGGGCGGCATTCTAACCAACTGAACTACCGATCCTTTCAAACGAAACCGTTACTGGTGTCGTTTTCAGGACGGCAAAGATAAGGGTTTCGATGAGTTGAATACAAAAGTTTTTCGATATTTTTCCCCAACTATTATTCCAGTTAAACACTGAAAGCCAGGTTGCTGCATCGCTTTACTATCTTTGCCCATTAAAATAATCTTTACATGCTCAGAATAGGCGTATTTGGCGTTGGTCACTTAGGAAAATTTCACCTGAATAACTGGAAGGAAATGCCGAATGTGGAAATAGTAGGATTTTACGATCCCAACGATGATACCGCCAGCGAAGTTTCTGAAAAATACCAACTACCCCGCTTCCTGGATCCTGATGCATTGATAGAAGCCTGCCAGGCTATTGACGTGGTAGCCCCCACCAATTATCATTTTCTTTGGTGTGAAAAAGCGATCAAAAAAGGCAAACATGTTTTTGTAGAAAAGCCCCTGGCCAACACCATGGAGGAGGCCAGATTACTGGTAAAATTAGCGGAAGAATCAGGTATCAAATTCCAGGTTGGACATGTGGAAAGATTCAATCCCGCTTTCCTTGCACTAAAAGATATTCAACTGAACCCGATGTTCATTGAAGTGCATCGCCTGGCACAATTCAATCCCCGGGGAACGGAAGTGAGTGTGATACTCGACCTGATGATCCACGATATTGATATAATATTAAGTATAGTCAAGAGTGATGTAAAAAACATTTCGGCCAGCGGTGTAGGTGTAATGACAGAGACGCCTGATATCGCCAATGTCCGTATTGAATTTCACAATGGTTGTGTTGCTAATCTTACCAGCAGCCGAATCTCCATGAAAAAAATGCGGAAGATGCGTGTCTTTCAGAAAGATGCTTATATAGGTATCGATTTTCTTAATAAGAAAACAGAGATCATCAAACTGAAGGAGCCAAAAGACTCCAATGTTTTTGCCTTTGACATTGAAACTCCCTCCGGCAAAAAAACCATCGCCGTGGCAAATCCCCAGGTGCCTGAGGTAAATGCGATCAAAAAGGAACTGGAGGAATTTGTAGATGCCATTGTTAACAACACTAAAACCATTGTTTCAGAAATGGATGGCCTGATGGCGATGGATGTAGCACACCAGATTCTCAGGAAGATCGGACATAATGTTATTACTCACTAATGCGTTCAGCTAAACAAATATCCATCGGCTGGTATTTTGTAATGGATTATATCACGGCCGCGCTGGCATGGTATTGCTTCTATGCTGCCCGTGCCGGTATGTTACATGATACCGGCGCATGGCCTGTCAGTTTTGAATCCTGGCTGTATATTTTCGTCATCGTGCCCGCAGGTTGGTTGGGATTATATGCACTGGCGGGTACCTATACTTCTCTGTATAAAAAATCAAGACTGGCAGAATTTACCCTCAGCTTTATTTGCAGCGTTATTGGAAGCGCAATTCTTTTTTTTGTATTCGTACTGAATGATCCGCATATAGGTTACTCTTATTATTTTTTCACGTTCCTCATTCTCCTGGCTCTTCATTTTGGTTTGACGTTTATCGGACGATATTTTCTTTTAAATAAAGTAAAAAGGCAACTATTGAGCGGCCGGATTTTCTTCAACACCCTGATGATTGGTAGCCAGGACCACGCCATCAAAGTGTATTCAGAAACGGAAAAAAAATTGCACGATGGCGGCTACCGGTATATCGGTTTTATTACTCCCGAAACTAATGGTAACAATGGAATACAAAAACTGATACCCAAACTGGGAACAATAGCGGAACTGGAAACCATTATTGACCAACACCAGATCACCCAGGTAGTATTGGCCATGGAAAAATCTGAACATTCATTGCTGGAAAATATCATTAACCGGTTAAGCGAAAAAGATGTAGAAATAAAAATTCATCCTGACATCGTGGATATTCTTTCCGGCTCTGTAAAAACAAATAATATTCTTGGCGCCCCCTTAATAGACCTAAACACCGACCTGATGCCACCATGGCAACAGCATATCAAGCGCCTGCTCGATGTGGTGTGTGCCCTGACAGGGCTTGCCGTTCTATTGCCTTTAATATTATATTCAATACTCCGGTTAAGATTTTCCTCGCCTGGACCTATCATCTATTCCCAGGAAAGGATCGGCTATAAAGGCAAGCCCTTTACCATGTATAAGCTTCGATCCATGATAAGCGATGCGGAAAAAGACGGGCCCGCCTTATCTTCTGACAATGATCCCCGCATTACCAAATGGGGAAAGACCATGCGTAAATGGCGCCTGGATGAACTGCCGCAACTATGGAATATTTTACTGGGCGACATGAGCCTGGTAGGACCAAGGCCCGAACGTCGTTTCTTTATCGACCAGGTGACGGCCCGCTATCCTTATTATAAATACCTGTTGAAAGTAAAACCCGGCTTAACAAGTTGGGGAATGGTCCAATATGGTTATGCCGAAAATATCGACCAGATAATAGAACGGAGCAAATTCGATCTGCTGTACATCGAAAATATATCGCTGGCCCTGGATATTAAGATCATGATACATACTTTGCGGATCATCTTTAAAGGAAAAGGAAAATAGGATTAAATCGGTGGTCTGCAGGCAGAGGCACATAGAATGATTCCGGGTAATACAATTTCAACAAGCATAGTTTGCGATTGCAGATTTTAGATTCTATTTTTGATAAAACGAATCCTTAGTGAAAAAACTTCTCGCTGTTTTAGTTCTCTTCATCGGCCAACTGTCCATTGTTAACTGCCAAAATCCTTATTGGCAACAGCAGGTCAACTACACCATCGATGTTTCACTTAATGATAAAGAACATTCACTAACTGGTTTTGAAAAGATCGAATATATCAATAACTCTCCCGATACGCTGCATTTTATCTGGTTTCATATCTGGCCCAATGCTTACAAAACCGATAAAACCGCTTTCAGTGATCATTTACTGGAAAACGGTAACACTAAATTCTATTTCTCGGATAAAGAACAAAAAGGCTATATCAACCGGCTGGATTTTAAAGTGAACAATGTAACAGCAAAAACAGAAGATCACCCACAACATATTGATATTGTAAAACTGGTATTACCTAATCCACTTTCACCGGGTCAAAAAATAAACATCACGACTCCGTTTCATGTAAAACTGCCTTACAATTTTTCGAGGGGAGGACATGACGGTGATAGTTACCAGGCTACGCAATGGTATCCGAAACCCGCTGTCTACGATGGCAGGGGCTGGCATCCGATGCCCTATCTCGACCAGGGAGAATTTTACAGTGAGTTTGGAAATTTTGATGTGAGCATTACCGTTCCAGAAAATTATGTGGTAGCCGCGACCGGCGAATTGCAAAACCAGGAAGAAAAAGAATGGCTTAAAAAAAGATCAACATTCACCTGGGAGCCTGTTAAAAAAAGGATCAAAAAAGGAAGCAGTATAAAAACAATCATACAGAATTTTCCTGTTTCCGCTACAGGAATAAAAACCCTTCGCTTTACACAGGACAGGGTACACGATTTTGCATGGTTTGCTGATAAACGATTCATTGTAAATCATGATACCTGCCGGTTGGCTTCAGGCAAGGTGATCAATGTGTTTACTTACTATACTCCTCAACAGCAAAGCACCTGGCAAAATAGTGTTCAGTTTGCAAAAGACGCGATAAGGCATTATTCGGGGCTGGTGGGCGAATATCCCTATAATGTCGTCAGTGCTGTACAGGGACCTGAAAGTTTTGGCGGAGGTATGGAGTATCCAACGATCACAGTGCTGTCCCCTTCTAAAAAAGAAAGCGAAATTGATAATACGATAGCTCATGAAGTAGGGCACAACTGGTTTTATGGTATCCTGGCCAGCAATGAAAGGATCCATCCATGGATGGATGAAGGCATCAATTCCTATTACGAATCATTGTACACTGCGAAAAAGGATGATCATTTTAACCAACAAGCCGACCAAAATGAATTGGAAACCTCGATAGCGGCTAAAAAAGATCAGCCGATCGAAACTTCATCTGAACTTTTTAGTGAACCCAATTACGGTGCTATCGTTTATTACAAAGCATCACAATGGGTTAAATGGCTTCAGTCTTATCTTGGCGATGACACTTTTAATAAAGCCATGCAGGAGTACTATCGCCAATGGCAATTCAAACATCCGCGACCGGATGATGTTAAAAAAGTTTTTGAAGATGTCAGCGGCAAGGATCTTGATTCTGCTTTTTCTTTATTAACACAAAAAGGCAAGCTTCCTAACTGGCAACGCAAGGGAACCGCCTTCTGGAACCCTATCGTAGCCGCTTTTGGTGGATATGGCGACAAAAAGAACATTATTACTTTGCTACCATCCTTCGGGCTTAACAGCTATGATAAATTAATGATCGGTGCCCTTATCACTAATTATTATCGCCCCCCTTCTCCTTTTCAATTTTTCCTGGCACCGATGTATGGAACCGGTTCAAAAAAAATTACCGGAACAGGATCGGTCAATTATTCATTTTATCCTGGCGGCCTTTTCCGAAAAATCAATATTGGTGTAAACGCTTCGACTTTTACTGTCAATGGCTTCAAAAACGAAGAAGGCAACAAAACTTTTTTGTCTTTATATAAAATAGTGCCGTCCCTAAAACTCACGCTGAAAGAAAAAGATCCCCGCAGTACGTTGAGTCGTTTTATCCAGTTTAAAACATTTTTGATTGGAGAAGACGCTTTTGACTTTTACCGCGATACGGTCGTGGGCCCTGCCAATGACACGTCAATATACACCAGGGCCGGCACCATTAAAGAAAACAGGGTACTGAATCAACTCCGGTTTGTCTCAGAAAACAACAGGGCGTTATATCCATGGCGGGGTGAACTAAAGATAGAACAAGGCGAAAATTTTATTCGTACGGCTTTTACCGGTAATTATTTTTTTAACTATGCAAAAGGCGGTGGACTGAATGTTAGACTGTATGCCGGGAAATTCTTCTATACCAGCCCCAGAACTTTTACCAAACAGTTTGAAACAGACCGCTATCATCTAAACATGACGGGACCAAACGGATCCGAAGATTATACCTACAGCGACTACTTTATTGGTCGTAATAAATTTGAAG
>JANOCH010000184.1:0-3999 GCA_031412015.1 Chitinophagaceae bacterium | reverse complement strand
TTATTTTCACAAATGAACAGTTCATCTTTAAAATGATTGACCGCGATGACGTATTGGTAGAGGCGGTAGCGCATCAGGGGAATGTTATTCGTGAGTCCTGAGTCGTGAGTCGAGAGTCGGATAGTATCAAAAAATTGAACGGCGTCGTAAGTCGTATAGCCATACAATCCCTGGGCGAATCTTCCTTCTTTGGTTTCCGGCGTTTGCACATCAAAACGCTGCATAAAACCCCAAAGCAGTTGGGGCACTTCATTGACATGCTTTATTTGTGTTTTCTCGGGGTGCTGCCCGGGAAACTTGAATTCAACGCTTTCCACGGAACTTATTTCCATACCGGCGATAGCGTTGATACCGATAAAAGAGTAGCTGCTTTCCGCTGCATGAAAATCCGTGCTTTCCAGTAAGATCGTATCCCGGAACCGGTCCCGCAGCCGCAGGTACATACCCACCGGTGTAAACACATCGGCTAAGAGTTTCTTACAAGTTGTTTTAAGTTCTATCTTTTTCATAACCGATGCGATTCCTTTAAGCTTATTAACATTCTAACTAAGTTCACTAAAGCTCCGCCGCGGCGGATTTGGGGGTGACAAACAAAAAACCCCGACTTTGTCGGGGCTTTGAAATTATATGCTTATTAAACATAGTAACGACATTACAACACCCCTGCAGAGTTTGAATGCCACCACCACTGAATATTTTTTATCGATTTGTTCATTGCATTGCAAATATTGCATCGAAAATTCATTTTGCCAAAATTTTTTTAGCATAAAAACCCGTAATCAGATAATTTTATTGTTTTTTCATCCATGACTGAACAATCTATGAAAGTATTTACTGTCCCGGGCCTTTATAACTCAGGTCCCCAGCACTGGCAAACACATTGGGAAAAAGAATATGGGTTCACCCGTATCGAACAAAAAGAATGGGAAACACCGGTTTGTGATGACTGGCTGCAAACCATCGGTGATACCGTAACACAATATCCATTGGAGGAGGTAATTCTTATCGGTCATAGTCTTGCCTGCTGCACGATTGTAAGATGGGCAGAGAAATATCAACGCCTAATTAAAGGAGCGCTATTGGTAGGACCCAGTGACGTAGAAGCACCCTCTTACCCGACGGGCACTACCGGTTTTTCACCGATGCCTTCTTATAAACTTCCTTTTCCGTCCATTGTTATTGCCAGCAGTAATGATGAATATGTAACGATGGAAAGAGCCAACTACTTTGCGAGGAATTGGGGAAGTGAACTGATCAATGCAGGTGATCTCGGTCATATTAATTCGTCATCTAACCTGGGCAACTGGCCCTTTGGTTTTTCACAATTACAAAAATTGATTCAATCATAGTCATGCTCATTCGCAACAAACAAATAAAAGGCAAAGGAATGTTCTTTGTTGAAATGGATGGAAATATCCTGGCTGAAATGGTTTATACTATGCCGTCCCCCAATAAAATGATCATTGAACATACAGAAGTAAGTGACGAGCTGAGGGGAAAAAAGGTGGGTGATCAATTAGTGCATACGGCTGTTGAATACGCCCGGACAAATAATATCAAGATCATTCCACTTTGTCCTTTCGCCAATTCTGTTTTTAAAAAGAAATCGGAGTATGCAGATGTATTGAATTAAATGGTTTGCCACGAATTACACTAATCGACACTAATTAGCAGCAACAACTATTTTTAAAAACAGACGGGCTGTAGGTTAAATCGATTTAGAGGGATATTACAGTACCTCTTTTTCCCCATTGTTGCCTACGGAGGAAAGTCCTCCACTTCCGGGGGCAACCGAGTGAAGCGAAGGTTGGGAACGTAGTTCGCTAGGAGGGGACTGAAAAAGCAGGGCCACCAGTTTCGTCGCAAAACACGCAGCAAAGGTTTCAACAATCACTTCAATTCCGCAAACGACTCTCAAATTATCGGACCCGATAGCTATCGGGTCTTTGTGCGTTGGCCGGCAAAACAGCGGAGCTTTTGTTTTGCCTAGCACTTTTTGTTACTTTTTGGGGCAATGCCAAAAAGTAAAATCATCCCTTCTCATCCAACAACCCCATCGCCACCCCCATCCTCTCCTGCTGCTGCTGTTTCAAAATCTCTACTGGTGCTGTAGCCCTCTCCAAACAATCCATAATTCCACAACGTTCGCAAGTGGTATGAACAGTTCTAACAGGAATAGCAGCATCGTTGACAAAGGGCATCATCTGCAACAATTTCTGATCAATAGACAAACCAATGGTCACACTCACCATTTCATCACTGCCTTTCGAAGAAGGTTTACCAATAGAGATGCATAGGTAACGGTTATGCGTTTGCCAGTATTGTGATATCTGCGCTTCAACAACAGGATGCTTGTATTTTTTCTTCGCTACCTGTTCCCCGACATGACGGATGCTGTTAATGGATATCCAGCGACGGCAATAATGTTCGTGCAGGGAATTAGCATAGGGATTATGCATTTGGGACAGATGCAGTTCCTTCGTCATTTCAAATTCGTTCTTCGCAGGATCACCGGCCATACGCAGAAAGAACAAATGATCGATACCAAAATGATTCGGTAAAATATTGGTAAGCCGTTGCATCATCATCTCTGGCGTTACATCATACTTCGTAAAAAGATCCAGCCAGGCTTTATCATTCCATTTGGACTGCATCACGATCCGCTTCACATCTTCCACAAAATTTTCTTCGGGCATCAATAACGCTACCGAAAAATAGGAAGCCTTGAAATTATTCAGCAGCATATCAAAGGAGTCGCTATGCTGGATGATCGTTTCATAAGGACGTGGCGTAATACTCATGAACTGAAAGGCAATCTCGCGACCCAGTAAAAATTTCTCCTGCGCGGTACTGAGCAACTTATTAATGAATAATATTTTGTTGTCCTTAGAATAGTAAGAACGAAGTTCTTTCAACGATTCCATCCCTCCCATCCGTTTGCGGTTGACCTGTATCCCCATTTTAGTTAATACCGATTCCAGTGATACGATATCAACGGGTAATACTTCCTTCCATTTATAGGTCTCACGAAATTTCTTGACCGCTTCTTCTGTTTCTTCAAAATAATTATCCTGCAGGTCCTGGTAAGAACGTAAGGCTGAATTGTAAAAACTTTCTTTTGATAACTGATAGCTGCGGGATATTTTCAACAGCGTACTGATAAAGGCCGTGACCTTATCCGGCGTATTGGAAAAAAGATCCAGCAGCGAAGCCGGTGTCAATCCAAAATGTTCCCATGGAATAGCATTGATAAAATCAGAATTGATCAGGTCAATAATCGGTTGTAGTTTTTTACTTGCCCGAAGCGACACTAAATAATCATAATCCACTCCCAATGCTTTGGCCAGCGACAATATCTTATCAGCCTTGGGAAACTTTTTCCCGGTCTCTATGTCATGTACATAAGAAAGGGACATCCCTGTTTTTTCAGCCAGCTGCTGGTAGGATAATCCCTTTTCCTGTCTTAAGGCCTTCACTTTCAATCCAAAAATGAGGCGAACGCTGTCATTATCGGTCATCATGGGGCTAAACTAAGAAAATATCTCGCTTTTCGAAAAAAAAATGTTTAGCGAAATTTTCGCTTTTAAAGAATTTTATTACTTTAGAGGAAATATTTATAACCATGGCAACTGTAATCACTCATCCATCCACACCCTGGTCCACGCCGATTGGCCTCCGGATCAAAGCACCGTTCAACTCATCCTATGCCGAACTTTTGTCTATGGAAGCCCTTCATTTTATCCGTGCATTGCACATCCGTTTCAATCCCCATCGTCAAACATTATTAAAGGAAAGAAATGATGTGCAGCAAAAAATCGACGGCGGCTGGAATCCCGGCTTTTGTCCCGATACCGCCGTTATCCGCAATACCGACTGGAGAATTCCTCCCACACCGGATGATATTAAGGATCGCCGTGTAGAGATCACCGGGCCGGTGGACCGTAAGATGATCATCAACGCCATGAACTCCGGCGCCAATGTATTTATGGCCGATTTTGA
>JANOCH010000183.1:0-18961 GCA_031412015.1 Chitinophagaceae bacterium | reverse complement strand
AATAAACCTGCCGCATTGCCGGTTGCTTAGCAATAGAACAAAAGTTGCGAATAGTGAAAATTGAAATTAAGTGAATGCCCGCTACGGTCTATCCCCTGAAACAGTGATACTGCCGGTGATTTGCTAAATCACCCGAAAGTGTGAGATGATATATACAACCTGCAAATAATACTCTTTATTTGTTTAACTGTAAATTTTAAAAACATTCCACCAGCTTTTTCACCTTTTTGATAATAGTTTGCTCCTTTCTTTTTTTCCAATTTTACTTGCAGGGGCATCCGGAAGCAGGATTTGACAAATGGTTTTGCCCGAAAACTATCAATGCAACATTACATTTTTACCAGGACTACTAATGTTCCATGCTGTGCCATAGCAAGTGTACTGAGTAACAGTATTCACCGGGGTCGAAACATCTCCACCGGTCACTGCCCCGGTAATAAACTTTTAATGCGTAGTGAGGAACTGTTCTGAATTCGTAGCGTTGTTGGTTGATCCTTCGCTGCGCTCTGGACGTCAACCGTGGCGTGTTAGTTTTCATTAAACACCTGGTTAAGCTAAGATTACTTCGGCCGCTGGCAATTAACGATATTATTCAATTTCGTTTTCAGCAGCCTCGCAATTGCGAGGGATGCCTATATGAAAGCTAAAGCTTAACGATTGCCGCTGGCAGATCGACGCAATCTGATTGAAAGATGATTTTATTACTAACGTATTAAGCTAAGACATGTCTACACGCATCAGTACTATCAGCTGCTGTTATCGTATAGTTGCAAGTTAAATAGCTTTTGCAAAGCTGGTCCTGAGTCGCAGGCATCAGGACAACTATTGAACTTTCTTTTATTTACCGAACTCTCAGGACAACGGTGCACTCATTGACGACTTGATTTTTTATTACATTCCTGTTTAGTTGCTATTTAATCCAAACGACCTGGTACCAAGCTTCTTTTTAAAAAGTACTTCCCTATCGATAACTTCAATCGCAGTCATTGTTTTGGGAAGCGTCATCAGGATTGTGAACTGGAAGTGCCTTGCATGATTTTTATCTTTTGAAAGCAACGCTCTGAGTTGTTTATTATTTCCATGCCCATTGGTATTGACATACTCCTCCCAACGTCCAAGAATTCCATTTTCCCGATAAGCGGAGCCAATGTATTTATTTCCTGTTGATTTGTCAAGTATGAGGTAAATGCCTTTTACCACAGACAGCATCAAATGCCAATCCTTGAAACCATCCTTATCTCTAATAATTTCCTTTAACTCGCTGAAGTCAAGTATAAAGTCAAGATAGTCTTTAAATACTTTATTAGTAAAATTTCAGATACGATCAATTAACCTCCAGCCGAATCTTTGTGCCACCACTGGTAGAGCAAATCGGGTGCTTCTATGTTGGGATAGCGGAATGTGTAGCGAATTACCGGTGTCTCTTAGGTTGATCAGTCTGCGGGCTTTCAATAAAAGTTATTTCATTTGTAGTTTTAAAACCTCACGCCGGTATTACCCCTCAGAGCGAAGTCTCTGATTCCCTCTCCAGATGGAAAGGGGTGTAGGACACTCCGTCTTTTGAAATGATAATGGGGTGAGGCTAAACTCTTCCTAAACAAAACCAGCACCCGCCTGTAGGAAAGGCTCAAAAAACTCTCCCCAAAAACACCCTTTCTATTACAAAGTTTAAACCACCCGGCGTGAAAAAACAATTATTCCTTGTCGAAATCCCATCTATTCCGATCCGGCTGATAGTAACTTCATTCCCATCATGAGTTCCGATAAATCCACCGACTTAACCGATAAATACCTGGCAAATCTGCACCAGGGAGCAAAGCCATCTACACATCAACATGCAAGAGAACTAAGACAGCGTAGCACGAAAGCTGAAGAAAAGCTATGGGCCCTATTACGCAACAGGAAATTAAAAGCAAAAAAATTCAGAAGACAACATGCTATTGCTGGCTATGTAGCCGACTTTTATTGCCACGAATCAAAACTTGTCATAGAACTGGATGGAAATTTTCATACAATACTGGAAGCCAAAGAGTATGATAATTTGCGAACGACTATACTAAATGAAATGGGTATTACAGTATTGCGATTCTGGAACATAGAATTGATAAATGAGCCTTCGAAGGTCTTGCAGAAAATTTCAAATCATTTGTAACATACCGAACTACCTGCTAACACCACCGGTAGTTCTCCACCACCTGTGTACAATTCTTTTCCCTCCTTCCGCACTCTTCTTTAAATTGTATGCATAAACTAATAAGCTATGCGTTTTACTGCATTACTGACCATTATCCTGTTTCCTGTATTTGCAATTGCCCAATCCCTGCCAACCATTGAAGAAAAAACGAAAGGATTAAAAAAGCATGAAGGTTACTTTAACTACTACTGGGATGAAGCGACAGGAAAGATCTGGCTGGAAGTGGATAAAATAGGGACGGAGATATTATACAATACTTCATTGCCCGCAGCGATCGGCTCGAATGATATTGGATTGGACAGGGGGCTACTCGGCGATAGTCGTATTGTGATCTTCAACCGCGTCGGTCGAAAGCTCCTGATGGTGCAACCCAATTATAGTTACAGAGCTGTAACAACGGATAAAGCAGAACGCAGGGCGGTAGAGCAATCTTTTGCGCAGAGCACCCTCTGGGGATTTAGCATCGAAGCGGAAACCAATGGACATGCATTAGTGGACGCAACAGAATTTTTATTACGGGATGCGATGAAAGTAAGCAGCCGCCTGAAGGGGATGAAGCAGGGTAATTACATTCTGGATAAAACAAGATCAGCGATCTATTTGCCGCAAAGCAAGAACTTTCCTCTCAACACAGAACTGGAAGCTACAATCACCTTTGTCAATAATGATGGAGAAACCGGCGGCTTTGTTAATTCGGTGACTCCTTCGGCGGAAGCTATCACGGTAAGGATTCATCACAGTTTTGTACAATTGCCAGACAACAATTACAAACCCCGTGTATTGGATCCGCGCAGCAGTTTTATCGATATCACTCATTTTGATTACAGCACTCCCGTATCAGAACCGATCAGCAAATATTATATTATCCGTCACCGCCTGGAAAAGAAAGATCCAACTGCTACAAGAAGCGAAGCGGTTAAACCAATCATTTATTATTTAGATAACGGTACACCTGAACCCATTCGTAGCGCTTTGCTGGAAGGCGCCAGCTGGTGGAACCAGGCGTTTGAAGCGGCTGGTTTTATCAATGCCTTCCAGGTAAAATTATTGCCCGAAGATGCGGACCCGATGGATATACGCTATAATATGATCAACTGGGTGCATCGGTCCACCCGCGGATGGAGTTATGGGTATGCAGTAGTAGATCCGAGAACCGGCGAGATCATGAAAGGAAATGTAACGCTGGGTTCATTACGGGTGAGACAAGATTACCTGATCGCACAGGGGTTACTGGCGCCCTTTGTCCTAAAGGACTCCTCTGGAGAACACGGACTGCCAACGGATGATAAGATGCTGACTATGGCGCTGAACCGGTTGAAACAATTATCGGCGCATGAAGTGGGACACACGATAGGATTGATGCATAATTATGCTGCGAGTGTCGTGAGCCGTTCAAGCGTGATGGATTACCCGCATCCGGCTGCAGTATTAGACACAAAAGGTGACATTGATATCAGCAATGCGTATGATTTAAAGATCGGAGATTGGGATAAGATAGCGATCAACTGGGGCTACCGCGAGTTTGCGAAAGAAAGTGACGAAAAAATAGCACTGGACAAAATATTGAGCGATGCCTATAAAGACGGCTACCAGTTTATCAGCGACAGGGATGCAAGAGCGGCCGGCGGTTTACATCCGACGGCACACCTATGGGATAATGGAAAAAGCCCGGTGGATGAATTAAATAATGTAATGAAAGTAAGAGCAAAGGCGCTCAGCAATTTTGGTGAAAATAATATCAGACCTGGTACGCCCATGGCTTTTTTGGAAGATGTGTTAGTACCAGTTTATCTATATCACCGCTACCAGGTGGAAGCAGTAACGAAACTCGTAGGGGGCATGTACTATACTTATGCTTTGCGGGGAGACGGGCAAATAATAACCCAAGTGCTTTCAAAAGACGACCAATTAAAGGCACTTAACGCCGTGATCAGTACCATTGATCCTTCGGTGTTGGTATTACCTGAGCGCATCATAAAACTCATTCCGCCAAGGCCGGCGAATTATGACTACACGAGAGAACTCTTTAGAAAAAGAACAGGTCTTGCTTTTGACGCTTTAAGTCCTGCAGAAACGGCGGCTGATCTGCCACTTTCCTTTCTATTCAATTGTGACAGGATGAACCGGATGGTAGAATACCAGGTGCAAAACGGAGGCCTCGGTTTGGACGAGATGATCGCCGTAGTGCTAAAGGCTACCTGGAAGGCGGGACGAAAAAAAGGAATGGAGAGATTGGTACAGCAACAGACAGAGCAAATTGTGTTAACCTATTTGCTGGCGGCAAGTGTGAATGAGAATAACTCTTTTATCACGCAGGCGTTGTTGGAAAAGACGCTAAGCGATCTGACGGCATTCATTGAAAACAAAAAGAAATCCGCCGCGGATGCCCTGTACAACGGCCATTTATTACTAGCCTTAGAACGAATGAAAAAGCCGGAGAATGCGAAGCCGACGATCCATGCCGCCATGCCACCGGGTGCGCCTATCGGGTGCGAGGAATGATCGGCCACGAATTACACTAATTTGCACGAAGAGCGAGGAAGATGTTGTCCACAGATTACGCCAGATCGCTGCAGATAGCAAGCATTACTATTTCCCTATTCTTTTAATTCGTGTTACTTCGTGTAATTCGTGGCAAAAAAAATCTGTGTTAATCTGCGTTCATCTGTGGCTAAAAAACCCTGCTGCAATTACCACTTATCTACAGCTTATCACCAATTGTATTAATTAATTGTCAAACCGCTCAATACCCGTTTTCTAAAATTTGAATTGGCATTATTTTCGTATTACTACTGCCATATTAAAATCTGGCAGTAATGAAAAAGATGACCAAAGTATTTATACTGGCTGCTGTAGCCACCCCCCTGATCATTTACACTATTCGTAGAATTCAAAGCCATAAGATGCGCGGAAAAATAGCGGACGAAGGTTTTGAAACGGCTACTGACATTTTATATCCGGATAAAAAACGGACTTTTAGTAAGTACCGGGTTGGGCCGGTATTACCACAATAGCAATCGTGGGGTCACCCCACTCTATATATAAAGGATACATTGATCAGGCTTCGCTTCGGCGGAGCTTTTTTATGAACTAATTACACGACGATCATGATTTTTTTTGTTGTATAGATCAATAGCAAAATACATTGGGTATAAAAAACCCTGTCACCTTATATAGATGCAGGGCTTTTTTTATTTTCAGGATCTTGAGCTTTTTCGCCAGGCTCAGATTGACCTTTATTTCGCAAACTCTCTCCTGATCACATTCAAGGCGCCACCCGCTTTAAACCATTCGATCTGTTGCTCATTGTAAGTGTGATTGACCAGTATTTGATCCGCAGTACCATCAGCATGATTTAACACAACCGTTAATGGAGTACCCGGAGCAAAACTGGCGAGACCGAGAATATCAATACTATCATCTTCCTGTACTTTATCGTAATCTTCTTTGTTGGCGAACGTAAGCGCCAGCATGCCTTGCTTTTTCAAATTCGTTTCATGAATTCTTGCGAAACTTCTCACCAGGATAGCCCTGACACCAAGATGCCTTGGCTCCATCGCAGCATGTTCCCTTGATGAACCTTCGCCATAGTTCTCATCTCCTACTACAACGCTGCCGATACCGGCCGCTTTGTAAGCACGGGCTGTGGCAGGAACAGGACCATACCCAGATGTAAGTTGATTTTTTACCGTATCCGTTTTTTCATTGTAATAATTGATAGCACCGATCAGCATATTGTTGCTGATATTATCCAAATGACCGCGAAACTTTAACCAGGGACCAGCCATACTGATATGGTCAGTGGTACATTTTCCTTTTGCTTTGATCAACAATTTCAGTCCACGCAGATCAATACCTTCCCAGGCAGAAAATGGCTCAAGCAACTGCAGACGTTGTGAAGTGAGACTAACAGCTACCTGAACGCTACTACCATCAGCAGCAGGTGCCTGGTAACCGGCATCTTCTACGGCAAATCCTTTGGGCGGCAATTCAAAACCAGTAGGCTCTTTTAGCAATACTTCTTCGCCTTTGCTATTCTTTAATTTATCAGTTAAAGGGTTGAAGGCAATCGTACCGGCGATCGCCATGGCGGTTACTATTTCCGGTGATGCGACAAACGCATGCGTTGACGCTAAACCATCATTACGCTTGGCAAAGTTCCTGTTGAATGAAGTAATAATAGTGTTCTTGCGGTTGGGATCATCAATATGCCTGGCCCACTGACCGATGCAGGGACCGCAGGCATTGGCCAATACAACTCCGCCCACACTTTCAAACGTATCGATAAATCCATCTCTCTGTATAGTGAACCGAACTAATTCTGAACCCGGCGTAATAGTAAATTCAGAATTCGCTTTTAATCCTTTGCTTACTGCATCTTTTACTATTGAAGCAGAACGGCTGATATCTTCATACGAAGAATTGGTACAGCTTCCGATCAATGCCACTTCCAATTTAGCCGGCCAGTCATTGGCTTTCACCGCTTCCGCCATTTTAGAAATTGGCGTCGCGAGGTCCGGAGTAAACGGACCATTGACGTAAGGTTCCAGCGTAGTAAGATCAAGTTCCAATACCTGGTCATAATATTTTTTTGGATCAGCCATTACTTCCGCATCCGGACGAAGATTGTCTTTGATGCCATCAGCCAGTTTCGCTACTTCAGCACGACCTGTGGAAGCCAGATATGCACTCATCTTTTCATCGTATGCAAAGATGGAACAGGTAGCTCCGATCTCGGCGCCCATATTACAAACCGTTCCTTTACCGGTTGCGCTCATATTATCTGCTCCTTCGCCAAAGTATTCAACAATAGCGCCGGTACCACCTTTTACTGTCAATTGCCCGGCTACCCAAAGGATGACATCTTTGCAGGATGTCCAGCCATTGAGTTTACCGGTTAATTTCACCCCGATCACTTTCGGCATTTTCAGTTCCCAGGGAAGTCCAGCCATTACATCCACCGCATCGGCTCCACCTACTCCAATGGCCACCATACCCAAACCACCGGCATTGGGTGTGTGTGAATCCGTTCCGATCATCATTCCACCGGGGAAAGCATAGTTTTCCAGCACTACCTGGTGAATGATACCTGCACCAGGTTTCCAGAAACCGATACCATATTTATTAGAAATAGAGGCGAGAAAGTCGTAGACCTCCTTATTCACCTCGTTGGCTGTAGCAAGGTCTGCTACCGCACCGGTTTTAGCCTGGATCAGGTGATCGCAATGAACTGTGGAAGGAACGGCGACTTTGGTGCGACCGGCTGTACTGAATTGCAACAAAGCCATTTGCGCCGTTGCATCCTGCATCGCTACACGATCCGGGGCAAAATCCACATAGTCTTTACCGCGTGTATAAGCTGCACCAGGTAATGCACCGTAGAGGTGGGCATATAATATTTTCTCTGTTAGTGTTAGAGGCTTGCCGATCAGTTGACGCGCTGCCGCTACTTTGGCGGGCATTCCGGCGTATAATTTTTTGATGAGATCGAGGTCGAATACCATTGAGTGTAGTTTGAGGTTTGAAATCAGGCAAGTCAGTCAGCCAAACGAGTCATACGTGTCAATTACTGAATAATTAAGTGGCTTATATGATTCTTGTGACTTTAATGACCTGAAAGTGCTGCGAATTTACGGTAAAACAATCTTTTTTCTGGAAGGAATTGGCTTGTTGAAGATGATTTTTTAAATTTATGGTATGAACAAATTCAAAAGTTTTGTGGAGTGGAATGCCTTTGGTGTTTGTTCTGCCATCGGCAACCGGATGGGCATCGCTACCAGCCGGATCCGGCTCTATTTTATCTACACCTCGCTCCTGACGATGGGCTCCCCTATTATTATTTACCTGGTACTGGCTTTTTGGAGAAATATGCGGAATTACGTGAAGGCGGCGAAGAGAAATCCTTGGTACAATTTATAGAAACCTGTTACCTAATCCCTGCCCCTTGAAAGAGTATTTTCCAGCTATAAGTAATACAGGCACACTGCTTGTCCCGCCAAAGCGAGAGATGACACGGGTCGGACGGATACTCAAGGATTTTTTATTCTGCTTTGCAGAATAAATTGATTTGGTTTCCAACAAAAGTTTGTTTCGACCTTTTTTACATGTATAGATATTGTAATAGAAAAGGCGCCGGCAAAATTGTTTGCAGCGCCTTTACATTTCTATTTCCTGGTCTATCTTTTTTTGCAGAAGATCAGATAACTGTTTTATTATCAGTAACGTTAACCTTAAAATAGGTCTTGTCGCCGTTCTTAATACTGGCAAGTATTACCTTATGAAAGTCAGTTACCGAAAATGTGCTTTTGCTCTTACCGTCTTTTGACTTCATGGTACCGCTGATTCTAACCAGCTTACCATTGTCAAAATCAATATCATCGAAATTTAATTCGATTCCTTTTTCTTTCATTTGTTTTTTAAATTCCTCTAATTGACCTGCCGTGGTTTTCCTGGTTATAGTCACCAATACTTCTTCTTCACCTGTTATTGTATGACCGTAAGGATCGATGGCCTGCACATTCTCCCCTACCGCTACGGCAGGAGACACAGTAGAAACAACGTTAATGCCTGATGCGGGGTTGACTATTGCCACCGGAGCTACTTGGGTGTGAATATTATTATTCGTATTTACATGACTCTTTACACTTACTTTATTGGCGGCATTAATTTGAGTGTGGACATTTGCATTGACGTGAGTGCTGACTTTTGCATTAACATTTATGTTGATAATCTTTCCATACTTGCTTTCAAACTTCCGGCGGCTATTTTTATCGGTCAGATCATATTCTTCAGTAACCCCATTTTTTAAATGTATTACAGCTTTTTTATCGGTTATCTCAAACTTGACTGCAAGAGAGGGTAAATTATCTGTGCTATCTACCCCAACTATTTTAACGGGAGCATTTGGCGCTGTTGGTGGAATGGGAGGAGTTGGCGGTTCAGCTAAGTCTCCATATTTTTTTTCAAATGCCTTTTTTTGAGCAGGAACCTTCAGGTCGTAGCTTTCCTTCGTTCCGTCATTTAACCATATTTCCACGTAATCAGCATTTCGATCAATACTTTTTACAAAGTCTGGCAACTTAACAGGTACCGTAGTAACAGGTGGGGCCGGTGCTCCGGGAGCTACTGGAGGGGCAGTTGGAATCGGCGGCGGGGGTGGTGGTGGAATTTCACCATATTTATCTTCATAATAACTTTTGCTCTCATTCCACTTTGTAAGCAACAGCCTTTCGACTTCTTTACCATTTTTATCTTTTACCACAATGGTGCGATTTCCATTGTTGTTTTTTACATTAATGATATAACCCTTGTCATTCGGTTCAGTTATACCGGGAACTGTATCTGTGATCGCCAATATATTCATCTCAAATATCTCCGTGGTTGTTGGAGGATCTTGCTTCTTTTGACGGAAAGAGATCAGTATCACTGCCAGCAATGGTACGATAAAAAGAAACCTGACCAATTGAAGTTTGGCCGATTGAAGTTTATTCATCATGACTATACGTTTTTTTAGTGAAGAAAAATTGAACTTTGTCGCTATACTGAAGTGATTGTTACCAATCACTTTCAACAGCAGATATTGGTATTGCTTCCGGTCAACTCCATTTTGCAAAACTTTATTATCCGCGATAAATTCCAGGTTTTGCCGGATAGATCTTTTGAGCATCCAGGCAAAAGGATTGTACCAGTTAATAATGCAAAGCCACTCACTCCAGAGAATGTCCAGGGTATGTCTTTGCTTTACATGAACGAATTCGTGACGGATGATATCCTGCAATTCCTCTTCGCTATGCAATTTATTATTGATGAACACGGCATTGCCAAAGGAGAAAGGAATAATATTCCTGTTTACCTGGTAAAGTTTTACTCCATTAACAGATACCAATTCGGCTTTACGGCGCATCTGATAAAACGAAATAACTCGTATTGTAAACCGGAGAAGTAAGATTGCCGTGCCGGTAAGCAAGGCAAGAGATATCCAATCCCATTCACTCCATTCAGCAAAACTTGTAAAAAAAGAACCCCCGGCTTCATTTTGTATAGGAGATGTATATCTTTCTACAGCCGGTATCATTTGCACGACATCGCTTTGATTGAAGCTGTTGTTCTCCAGGACCGGCGTGATATTGATAAAAGGTATCAGGAAGGATAACAAGGTATAACCGATGAGGTACCACCGGTTGGAATTATAAAAGGTGAGTCTCCGCAATACCAATTGGTAAAACAAATAAACAATACCGAGACTGATCGACAGTTTCACCAGGTATAAGAATAATACAGGCATACTGTAAGATTGTAGTTAAAAAATTATTTATTATTTCCCTTTTCAATCATCGTAAGAATCTCTTTTAATTCCTTAGCCGATAATTTTTTCTGTTCCACGAAAAAGTTCACCATCTCCTTATAGGAATTATCAAAGTATTCTTTCACCACGTTTCCCATGAATTTCCTTTTATATTCATCCTCTGTAATCGCCGGCTTGTACAGGTAAGCATTACCCACCAGCCGACTGCTGAGATATCCTTTCTTTTCAAGATTCTTGATAACAGATGCCACGGTAGTATAAGGAGCCGGCTCATCCATATTTTCCATAAAGGCTTTTACATTGCCTTCACCGGTGCGCCATACGGCCTGCATGGTCTCTTCTTCTGTGTGGGTCAATTTCTCCATAACTACGAACTTTTCGTAAATCTACGGAATATTCGTAGTCTCGCCAATTTATTTTGTTAAAGAAGTGGGAAAGTCCGCAAGACGGAGAGTCGGAGGTGGCCGATTGAACTATCAAATTACCTTGTGTCAGTGAAAATCATTCTATCAGCAAAGTTTGTTCATTCGGTCTTTGCTGACGCCCGACTTTCGGACAGCATCTTAGATAAACGCTTTCAATTTTTCCACCACGATATCTATTTCTTCCTTTGTATTGTATTTGCTGAAAGAAAAACGAACCGTTACGAGGTTAGGATTATTATTGATAGCCCGGATAACATGCGAACCCTGGTCGGCCCCACTGCTGCAGGCACTGCCACCGGATACACAAATATTATTCATGTCCAGGTTGAAGAGGATCATTTCAGATTTTTCCGTTTTTGGAAACGCTACACTCAACACAGTGTACAAACATTTACCTTCCTGGTCGCCATTGAATACAACTCCTTTTATTTTCTTGCGGAGTTGTTCGGCCATATAGCTCTTCAGTGATTGTATATAAGTACTCTCTTTTTCATGATGGGTCATTGCCAGTTCCAATGCTTTGGCAAAACCGACTATGCCATACAAATTTTCTGTCCCTGCCCTCATATTTCTTTCCTGTCCTCCGCCGAAAATAAACGGCTTTACTTTTATATTATCGTTGATATACAAAAGACCAACACCCTTAGGTCCATGAAATTTATGCCCGGCCCCACTGATAAAATGAACCGGCGTTTTGCGAAGATCCAACGGATAGTGCCCTATTGTTTGTACACAATCCGAATGGAAAATGGCATTGTATTTTTTGCAGATAGTGCCCACCGCATCAATATCCAGGATATTGCCTATTTCATTATTGGCATGCATTAATGATACCAGGCAGCGTTCTGTCTGTGCGGCTAATTGCTCTTCCAGGTCTTTCAGATCAACATGACCATTGGAAAATAATTTTACATAACTATGGCTCACTTCACCAGAACTGCTGTAATGTTCTACCGTATGCAATATGGCATGATGTTCAATCGGGGAAGATATTATATGCTTGCATCCCAAATCACGAATGGCGGATAACACAGCCGTGTTATTGCTTTCTGTTCCACCACTGGTAAAAAATATCTCACCCGGATGTGCGTTCAGTAATTTTGCTACCGTTTTCCTGGCTGATTCAATAGCCAGTCTTGATTCCCGTCCGTATGAATAAATAGAAGATGGGTTGCCAAAATTGGTTGTTAAATAGGGCAACATAGCATCCAGCACTTCTTTGTCGAGTGCTGTAGTAGCGGCATTGTCAAAATAAATTCGGTTCATAAAATAAAATATGAGCGGTCGCCTCTTCAAAAAGAGCCGCAAAGATAAGCACGGGAAAACAAGTGCACGTCACCGTCTTTGGGGAGATGCCCTCAAACGGAGAAACTAAAAATGAATTGAATAAACCAACAGCAGCAGGCATTCTTTATGAAAATTCCTTTATGTCCTGCATTAACCTTACCGCGATATTATTGGCTTTTGTTTCAAAATCGCTTTCCGAATATATGCGGATGATAGGTTCCGTATTGGACGTACGAAGGTGTACCCAATCATTGTCGAACTCGATCTTTAATCCGTCTTCAATATTAACAGGTTGGTTTTTATACTTTGTCCTGATCTTTTCAAAAATCGCTTTCACGTCAATACCTACTTCCAGTTCCATTTTTTTCTTGGCGATAAAGTAATCTGGATACTCCGCCCGCAATGACCGCATTCCGTTTTTATGATTGGCGAGGTGGCTGAGGAATAGACCAATGCCGATCAATGCATCGCGACCGTAATGAAAATCAGGAACAATAATGCCTCCGTTTCCTTCACCGCCGATCACTGCATTCACTTCCTTCATCTTTTTTACCACGTTCACCTCTCCCACGGCTGAAGGAAAATATTCGCCGCCATTTTTCAGGGTGATCTCTTTCAGCGCTTTCGTGCTGCTCATATTACTCACGGTATTGCCACCTTGTATAGAAGGGTCCAATTTTCTTTGGCTCAATATATAATCCGCCACCGCCACCAACGTGTATTCTTCTCCGAACATGCTGCCATCCTCATTCACAAAACACAAACGGTCCACATCGGGATCGACAGCAATGCCCAGGTCGGCCCTTTGCTTTACTACTTCATTACTTAGCTGGAGTAAATTTTCCGGTAACGGCTCCGGGTTGTGAGCGAACTTTCCATTGATCTCACCATTTAATACAATTACATTTTTTACGCCTAAGGCTGCCAGCAAAGCCGGCACATAAGTAGCGCCGGTTGAATTGACCGCATCCACTACTATTTTAAGATTCTTGTTCGCGATCGCATTAGCATGCACCAGCGGGTAAGCTAATACAGCGTCAATATGTTTTTGCAAATATGTATCGTCTAAAACGACAGTACCTAACTTGTCTACATTGATAAAATTAAAATCTTCTTTAGCCGCTAACTCCAAAACGTTGGCCCCTAATTCAGCGGAAATAAACTCACCGTCACTGTTCAACAGTTTTAACGCATTCCATTCTTTGGGGTTATGACTGGCGGTCAGGATAATTCCGCCATCAGCTTTTTCCATCTTCACGGCTACCTCTACCGTTGGTGTTGTGGAAAGACCAAGGTCTACCACATCGATTCCCAACCCGGTCAGGGTGCTCACCACCAGGTCCCGAACCATCGCACCGCTGATGCGGCCATCCCGGCCGATGACAACCTTCGCTTTTTTACTCTTACCGGAAATAATACTGCCGTAGGCAGCGGTAAATTTGACTACGTCCAAAGGTGTGAGATTCTCGCCGGGCTTCCCTCCGATCGTTCCCCTGATACCTGAGATACTTTTGATCAATGCCACAATATATAGTTGAAATGTTAGAGGCTAATGGTTTGATGTTGAAACCCTTCCCAATCATCCGAAGTTGTTCCATCATCGCAAAAATACGGATTTCAATTTCAACGGCATGTTTAAAGCCTGCTTACATTTGTGCAAACGATGGCATGGCAGACAAATCATGGTATACCGACTGGTTCAATTCCCCTTACTACCACAGACTATATTTTGAACGGGATGAGAAAGAGGCAGAAGCCTTTATTCATCAACTGGCTAAGCGGCTCCAATTGGCAGAAGGTTGCCGTGTTCTGGATGTAGCCTGTGGCAAAGGAAGACACGGCAGAATACTGGCTTCTTCAGGCTTTGACGTGACCGGCATCGACCTGGCCCCCTCCAGTATAGCCTGGGCGAAGCAATCGGAGAATGAGCGGCTTCATTTTTTTATTCATGATATGCGGCTGCCCTTCTATTCCAATTATTTTGATTATGCTTTTAACTTTTTTACCAGCTTTGGCTATTTCAAAACACGACGGGAACACGATGCCGCGATAAGAACGATTGCAAACAGTTTGAAGCCTGGTGGAGCTCTTGTTATCGATTACCTGAATGTTCATTTTGCAGAAGAACACCTGGTGCGTAACGAAGTTAAAGAGATCGATGGCACTATTTATGAAATCCACCGCTGGGATGATGATACTCACTTTTATAAAAGAATAACGATCACTGATCCGGCATTATTAAAACCCGCCGAACATACGGAAAAAGTCGCCAAATTTAGCTTAGGAGATTTTACTGATATGCTGGGATACCAGGGGCTGCAAGTGCAGGAAATCTATGGTGATTATCTGTTCAACGATTACGATACCAGGAAAACGCCAAGGTTGATCATCGTTGCCCGGAAAACCTCATCGCGATGAATGGCCTGTAGCTAAAAACAGGCAGTTGAATAATTATCAACCACCTGCTTGAATTTAAATAAGACTTAAAAAGCTATTGAAACTTTGCAGAAAATGTTCCTTCGGTAATTGTCTTGATAGTGGTACCATTGTCAACTTTACCACTAAAGGTTCCTTTTATTTCAGTGTCAGTGATAGAACTGATCACCAGGGTAAAATCGGTATCACTTCCGTAGGTGAAACTGTTCTCCGGAACATATACACCTGCCACATCATCATTTGCGGCAGTATAAGTTTTCGCAGTAAAGACTGCATCATCTTCCAGGAAAATAGAGAAAGCAGGATGCGGGCTTGAAGCGCTACCGCCTACGGCTGTGATGATCAGTGTATAACCTGTAGACGCATCGCCATCCTTACTGGCAACGACCGCGGTATTAAAGTCAGTCTTTACACCATCAACTTTAGCAGACAAATTATAAGCAGGGGTGTCATTTTTGTCCTTTTTGCAAGACGCAAGAGTTAAAAAAGCAAGAGATACGAATAAAAGTTTTCTTAACATACGTGGATTTTTAGCGTTTTAATTAATGCTGCAAATAAAACAGATAAGATCGGCATTCCATAACTTTCGAACTAAATAAGGTAAATGATTGGCTTAACATTGTGTTATCGCCTATGCTCGTTAATTAGAAACCCTTAGTTTTCTCAGTCCTTCTGATTATTCATCAGCATATACTTAGCTGTTTCAAAAAAAGCTGTTGTGAAGGTTGACAATTGTGCACGGATAGAATCCTGCTGGGCTTTTTTGTAATTGTAATGGCTATCTTTTATTGGTACCATTTGTTCGTCCGGGAAATTAAGATTGGTGGTAAAATAAAATTCATCGGTTACCACACCGATCTTTCCGGCCGTATTAGTAATAAAAGCAAAATTATTTCTCTTGGTTGTATCCAACAGATCACGGCCTAATGTCGTATTGATATAGGGTTGTTGTATCATGCCCGCGATGGTCGGCAATACATCTATCTGCGACACCACCTCAGTTCTCACCTGGGGTTTTAATAAAAACGGCGCATAAAACAGCAGCGGTACATGCTCATCGGTCAGGCGTTGATCCGTCCAGGCGGCAGGATACATTTCCCTGGCATTTCCAGCTACACCATGATCGCCAACGAAAACAAAGATCGTATTATGGAAATAATCCTCTTTTTCCGCCGCTTCTAAAAATTTTTTTACGCAATAGTCGAAATAACGAAAGCTATTGTATTCCTCCAGCGATCCAAAACCAAACTTTAGCAACTGTTCTTCCGCCGCCGTCTTCTTTTCAAATTCGACGGTGTCCTGTACAGGTATCATATAAGGCCGGTGATTGCCCGATGTCTGGATAATGGAAAAAAATGGTTTGTCTTTCTTTTTAAAAACATCATTCGCTTCGAGGAAAAGATCTTTATCGCTGATGCCCCACACATTTACTTTAGGTGAAGCAAAACTATCCTCCGTATGCATTTGCAGGTTATTAATATTTTTGAGCAAGCCACCAAAGTTGTTGAACTCAGGGCTGCCACCGAGGAAATAATGTTTATCATATCCTTCAAAATTATCAATGATCGTATGCTGCGTTTTGGCTAATGGATTGCGGGTCGAAAATTTGAATAACTGTGCGTCAGGAATACCGGTAATAATGGCAAATAATCCTCTTGCCGTCGAAAAATGCGGTGTGAAGCAACGTTCAAAAAATATTCCATTCTTAGCCAGCGAATCAAAGAAAGGTGTGGTATTAAGCGGATTACCACTCATGCTGCTTTTATACATACTGAACGACTCACACATCACCAGCACTATATTGGGTTGGCTTTCCAGCGCTGTACTTCCCGGAGCTATAATGCGACGGTAAGAAAAATTATTTTTATCAGGAAAAGACATCCACTCCGCCATTACCGGATAAGCTTCTCTTGCTTTTTGTTCATTGAACTCGGGCCTTCGAAGTTTCAGTGTTGCAAAAAAGTTTTGCAACGGATTTAATGCGAGGTATGATTTAAAACTATCCTGGAAAACAAAACACTGCTTCCATGTCAGCGGTGTCAATGCAAAGCGGCCATAAATGAGCGCCACCAGTATAATAGAAGTAACGACAAAAAATTTTCTTCGGTAAGGAATTTTTAACCCACCCGTCGTATTGATCACCCGCCAATGACTTTTATGATACATCCACCGGAAGATCAATACGGAAACCAATAAGCCGAGCAACATCCAGAACAATGGATACGTTTGCCACATCATACGGATGGATATACCAGGGTCTTCCACAAAATTCATCGCACCCGCGTCAAGCCTTGTCTGGTTGTAGGAGAAACTTCCGAAATCTGCCGCAAAGAAGAAAAAAACAATAAAGGTGATCACCGCGAGGTACCATGTCCACCATTTTTTGTTTCGTGCAGAATAGAACGGCGAAAACCGCTGAAACATACTAACCACTACGATCGGCAACAAAATGATAGCGATCCAACGAAGATCATATTGTATGCCCAGCAAGAAGGATGGAACCAGGTCGGTGAATGAAAAAGTGAGTGGTTTGAAAGCGAAATAAGTAGCCAGCCGGAATAAAGTAAAGATCAATAGAAAGATCAGGAACAGGTTAATGATCCACAAAATGGTCTTCGGTATCTTATACCTTTTTAACATGAATTTACTCCAGCTTCGCTTTTTGTCCCGGAAAGACTGCAAAAGAAGATAATTTCCGTGGTTCCGGCAAAACTCCACTGTTAATCTTTGACTTGTATTGATTGACGGGTATCGGTATTTTTGCGGCTATGTTTTTTCTATTACAATCAGGGTTATGGCAAAAGCTGGAGAAACTGGATCAGTGGTTGTTCATTAAAGTCAATAGCGGACTTACCGGTCCTTTCCTCGACAGTTTTTTCCAATTTATGCGTTATCCGCTGAATTGGGCTCCACTCTATTTATTTCTGTTTGTATTTGCCATACTCAACTTTAAAGGCAAAGGATGGTGGTGGATGTTATTTTTCGTGACTACGGTTGCCCTTACCGATATGACAGGCACTTATGTTTTTAAGCATGGCTTTGAAAGGATGCGACCCTGTCGTGATCCTGATTTTTTTTATCATGTTCGCCTGCTCGTTAATCATTGTTCCGGCGGATCGAGTTTCGTATCTAACCATGCGGCCAATCACTTTGGGTTAGCTACATTTTTCTTTCTTACGGCAAAACCTTTATTTCAACGCTGGGCCTGGATAGCTTTCGCCTGGGCGGGGTTGGTAGCTTATGCACAGGTCTACGTAGGTATACATTACCCTTCCGACATAGTTGGCGGAGCCTTGCTGGGCGTGGTTTTCGGCACGCTAACCGGCACATTCTTCAATAAGCGCCACGGATTCGCTATCTTCGGCGCACAATCAACTGGTTCTTCTTGATGGAAATACTTATACTGGCGGGGCTTATCCTGCTAAATGGTCTTTTTTCAATGGCGGAAATTGCGTTGGTGTCTGCAAGAAAATCCCGGTTAGAAATTCAAGCGAATAAAGGCGACAAAAAAGCTGAAGAAGCGCTCAGGTTAGCCAATAAACCGGAAACATTTCTATCCACTGTACAGATGGGCATCACGGTGATCGGTATCCTGACGGGTATTTATTCAGGAGAAAAGATCACCGACGACTTCGCCGCCTACTTAGCCAAATGGCCATTAATTGAGCCTTATAGCTATGGAATAGCTACCACTATCGTTGTTATCATCGTTACCTATTTCACTATCATATTCGGAGAGCTGGTGCCAAAGCGACTTGGACTTTCACGACCTGAAGCTATTGCCAAAGCCGTGGCCACCCCAATGAGAGTCATTAGTCTTATTACTCACCCGTTCATCTGGCTGCTCAGCAAGTCGAGTAATATCATCGTGAAAATTTTTGGTTTAAAGCCCAACGACAACCAGCTTACGGAAGAAGAGATAAAAGCGATCATTAGCGAAGGTACCGAGCAAGGCACCATTGAAGAGACGGAGCAAGAGATCATCGAAAGGGTGTTTCACCTAAGCGACCGGAATATCACTTCACTAATGACACACCGCAGCGATATTATCTGGTTCAATTTGGATGATACCGAAGAAACGATCAAAGAAAAGATCATCAGCGAGCCGCATTCCATTTATCCTATCTGTGATAACACAATTGATAACATCAAAGGAGTGGTAGCGATCAAAGACCTCTATGTAAGCCCTGATAACGTACAATTCAAAAACCTCATGCGGCCCGCTTTGTTTGTACCGGAGAACAACACCGCGTTCCAGGTAATGGAAAAGTTCAAGGAATCAAAACTGCATTCCTGTTTTATTGTTGATGAATA
>JANOCH010000182.1:0-1967 GCA_031412015.1 Chitinophagaceae bacterium | reverse complement strand
CTCAAAAAGGATTTAACCTGTTTATGAGCAAAGCGCAATGCGCCACCTGTCATTTTGTGCCGCAGTTCAATGGTGTAAAACCTCCGTTTATCGGCTCCGAGTTTGAAGTAATTGGCGTGCCGGCTGATTCCTCCTTTTCAAAGCTGAGTCCCGACAAGGGCAGGTACGAAGTAAATCCTGCTTTTGAAACAATGAATGCGTTCAGAACCGGGTCATTAAGAAATGCCGGGCACACCGGACCCTACATGCACAATGGTGTATTTAAAACTATGAAGGAAGTAATTGATTTTTACGATGCCGGCGGTGGAGTCGGAAAGGGGCTTTCCGTAAATAATCAAACATTGTCGCCTGATTCTTTAAAATTAACCATCGAAGAAAAGGAAAATTTGATTCAATTCCTGCAATCATTGAATGAAGATATTTTGTTCGAATCTGCTCCGGAAAAATTGCCCCGGTCAAAAATTAAAAAACTTAACGCCAGAAAAGTCGGCGGCGAGTATTGAATGCAACTATCAAAAAAATCAGGATTATGAAGAAAATAGTATTGACACTTGTTTTTCCAATCGCTCTTATTTTTCAGTTAAAGGCTCAAAAAATCTATGAATTCCATTAACCGGAAGATTCTATCGCAGAAGCAAGCAAAAAAGCCTTTGCAAAACAGTTTAACCAGGGTAAGGTTTTGTATAATATCAGTTGTGGAAATTGTCATAATATCAAGACTGGACGTAAAGAAATAATTCCCGATTTTTCCATGCCGCAACTGATGGATTATGAAATGCGGATGTATACCGAGCACTCTGACAGACTTACTGATAAGCATGTAGCAGACGAAGAAATGAACAAGATCATTTTGTTTCTGAGATTTAAGAAGAAAAGTGGAACGGATATTCATGGCAAAAGCCTGCAGAGTCCATAACAATCGGCATACAGAAAGATGCCGGCGGTATCAAATTGAATTCATTCTGAGGTAATATGTTGATAGTAACTTTCCAATGAAAACTGTTTAATTCTGGCTATTGTAAACAAAGTTCTTCTTTTTATATACTGTGGTGCAGGATAGTTTTTTCCAAAATTTACCTGCATTATAGTCGTTCGTTTCCAGATTTTTTATGTCCCCTTCCATTCTGTGATAAACGGGATGGAAGGTTTTGTTTTAATGAAATCCTGATTTTTTCTCAGTGTGTAGGAATTAATCCGGCAACTATCAAGTTAAAAAAAAGTATTCTCCGTTATCGCACCACGATCAACGGCATGGAATGAATGAATAATTTTTCTGCTACCTTTTTTCGTTTACGGAAAAGGTAAATAGTCTGCGCTGGAGGAGAATGGATCTTAGTAAAGATCTTTCAACGAAATCTTCAGTAAGCAACCAAACTCTCTTGCAAAATCTACTGACACCCGGGCATGTACTGCGCCTTGCCTGTCGAGAAAACGTTGTGTGCCGTTGATGGCAAATACACCTTCGTGCCAAATATCAGCATGAATGTATAAACCCTGTGTGCCATCGCATAAGAAGCAAATGAAATCTTCCGGCTTTACATCATCACCGGGTAATGCCACGGGCACCAAAAAAGGTCGTTTGTCCAGAGGATAGAAAAGCTGCCCGCCGTCAGGATGATAATTGGAATGCCACAGTAAAATTCTGTCTGGCGGCAGCGTATGATTGTCATCGGCCATTTCAGGGGCTTTGCTATAGCCTAGAATGTATTTTCCACCTACAGCTTCGTTACTGCCGTATAAGATATCACCTTTCCACTGGCTGTGAAATGTTCCTTCTGTAGTGCCGCCTTCATCGCCGCTGTCTGTATCAACAGGCCGCCAGCCTTTTGCCGGCCAGCGTGTAATTTCTATTTTAAAAGAATCCAAATCATCAACAAGACAGCCATAACCTTTTACAGAAGCAGTGGTTGCTTTTATTACGGGAATGGATATGTGCTTTAACCCTGCAGGCAGGTTTGGGTTCATAT
>JANOCH010000181.1:0-2085 GCA_031412015.1 Chitinophagaceae bacterium | reverse complement strand
CCACTGGCGGATGGCGGAAAGCTATTTTTTAAAGTGGAGATCATTCCGCTGGTATCGTCTAAGTTTCTTTTCATTTTAGGCCCCTGCCTGGCCATGATAACAGCTTTGTTGACCAGTGCGGTTATTCCCTGGAGTACTTCGTTGCATTTATTCGGGAAGGATATTCCGATGCAGGTTGCCGACATCGATATTGGTATATTATTCATTTTTGGAGTAGTGAGCATGGGTGTTTATGGTATCATGATCGGCGGATGGGCTTCCAACAATAAATTCTCGTTACTGGCAGCGATACGTGGCGCATCACAAATGGTATCATATGAATTGCCAATGGGTCTTGCTTTGATCGCGGTTTTGATGATCGTCGGTGATCTCAGGATGAGTTCAATTGTCAGTAGCCAGTTGGCCAATGGCTGGCATATTATTTATCAGCCGCTGGGTTTTATCATATTTTTTGTATGTGCTTTGGCAGAGTGTAACCGTACGCCTTTTGATCTTCCTGAAGCAGAGAATGAACTGAATTTTGGTTATCACCAGGAATATTCATCCATGAAATTGGGATTTTACCTGTTTGCTGAATACATCAATATGTTCATCAGCGGAGTGGTGATGGCAACTTTATACTTTGGTGGCTATGACATACCCTTTGTAAACGAAGCCAACTGGGGCTGGGATCAGAACCTGATGGCGATTATTGGATTTTTGGTGCTGATGACCAAGGCGATCTTTTTCGTCTTCGTGTTCATGTGGATCCGCTGGACCATTCCACGTTTCCGTTTTGATCAGTTGATGAAATTGGGATGGAGGACACTGATACCACTGGCATTACTGAATATGGTGATAACAGCGGCGGTGATCTTGTGGTTGAAAAAATAAGTCCTGGTTCCATAAAGGGGAACCTAGGTGGGAGATCATTTCTATATATTTGCGAAAATTTAAAATATTCCCCTTTAGGGGATGGGGGCCATGCAATTAACACAAAGAGCTAAACAGGTTGACCGAAAGCCGATGACAGCATTGGAAAAGATATACCTGTGGAATATAGCCAAGGGTATGTGGATCACGTTATCACATTTATTCAAAAGAAAAGTAACGATCCAATACCCGGAACAAAAGAGAACGTTTTCAAAAGTATTCAGGGGATTACAAATTCTTAACCGGGATGAGGAAGGACGTGAACGTTGCACTGCCTGTGGCTTATGTGCAGTAGCCTGTCCTGCAGAAGCTATCACTATGGAAGCAGCCGAGCGTCAGCCGGGTGAGGAACATTTATATAAAGAAGAAAAATACGCGGCTAAATACGAGATCAATATGCTGCGATGTATTTTCTGTGGTTATTGTGAGGAAGCCTGTCCGAAAGATGCGATATATCTTTCGCAGACATTTGCGCCAGCCAATTACGGAAGACAAGGATTTATTTATAAAAAGGACGACCTGTTGATCCCTAACCCCAAAGAAGATCCGGATGGGTACAAAAAGGCATTGGGAGACAGGGCTCCGGGGGTGTAAGGTTTATAGTTATTATACGTAATGGCTCATAGCAGGTTGCTTCAGCCAATAGCTTAAGAGAAAATGAATATTATACAAATATTATTCTGGTTACTTTCCGTGATGGCTTTGTTTGGGGCCCTGATGGTCGTGGTGAGTAAAAATCCCGTTTACAGTGTATTGTGGTTAATAGTAACCTTCTTCGCTATATCAGGACATTATATTTTATTAAATGCCCAGTTTCTCGCTATCGTAAATATTATTGTATATGCCGGTGCTATCATGGTGCTGTTTCTTTTTGTGATCATGCTGATGAATCTGAATAAGGAATCAGAGCCACAAAAGAATCGCTGGATGAAGATCGCAGGAGCCCTGGCGGGAGGATGTTTGCTGTTGGTATTGGTGGCTGCTTTATATAAAAGTGAAATGCAGGGACAAACAGCGGAAGTAAAAACTGGCGGGATCGGCCTGATCAAAAACCTTGGTAAAGAGTTATTCAGCACCTATGTAGTTCCGTTTGAGATAAGCAGTATTTTATTTATCAGTGCGATGGTGGGAGCCGTGGTGATAGGGAAAAAAGAATAATTTGAAAATTTGAAA
>JANOCH010000180.1:0-3487 GCA_031412015.1 Chitinophagaceae bacterium | reverse complement strand
GAGATCGCCAAAAAAGCCAAGGCCAGCAACGCCTAGTTGCATGTTTAAGGTAAGCCTGCCGGTACAAGCGGAAAAAGTACCCGGTTGACCTGCGTATGGCCTGACCGCCACTTCTTCTCCTGCGAATGATCCGCTTAGCGTGCCGGCATCAGCTATACCACTTGATTGTGCTATTACTGTTACCGTTCTGTTAGCAGGATCTGTCCAGTCTAACCTGAATGTGATCGGACCCCAGCCAAAATCAAAAATATTTTCGACTTTAATTGTGCCGGTAGTAGGTGTAAGCAGGGTAACCGCAGAGATACTTGTTGTGTAAGGCCCGTAAGGACTTGTTCCAAAAGTTTCTGTTGTCTTTTTATAATCACCGAGGAATGAATTCAGTTCTACATCTCCTTCAAAACAGGCGCCACGTAAAAGCAGTTTAACGGTTTTTTGAAATTCAGCCGGTGCCACTTCAGGATCGGTCAAAGTGAAGATCAGCGTATCCTTTCTCCCGGAAGTATAGGCTGAATAAATACCACGAACATCAATACTGGCTGTTGCCTGGCCCGCGGGAATGGTAATGCTACCGGGAGTTCCTAATGTATAATGAGTTCCCGCCACTGCTCCTGTGGGAGAGGTTACCGTGTAACCAACCTTTCGATCAGTAGAAGCTACATTCGTTGTGCCGACTACCACGTTATAAGATGGCGCCGGATCTACCAATATCGAATAACTCTGGTTTTCATCTCCGACAAAATGCGCCTGCGACGGCGGAACGGTGATACCTGTTTTTTTACAACTTACGGCGACTATGGCCAAAAGCGCACAGGCTAAAAAAGATATGCTGATTAATTTCATAATAATATTTTTTATAAAAAATGAAGAAGAAGGGAAATTTCCCAGCTTCTAAAAAAATTAATACCCGGGATTTTGTACCATATTAGAGTTTCCTGAAAATTCAGTTTGCGGTATTGGCAAAGCGAACAAATAACTATTGGCCGCTAAAGTTTGCCAATTACCATTTCTGGAATCAGACAGGTTTCTGCTGATAGGCATTGTTCTTCGTTTCAGGTCAAAAAAACGAAAACCTTCATAGCAGAGTTCTTTAAAACGTTCGTCCATTATTTCTGAAAGGGCAATGTCCTTTGATGCGAAAGCCACGTCGCTGTAACCTGCTATCCGTTCCCTTCTTAAAGCATTGATTTCATTAGCGGCATTGGTCAACTGGCTTTTCTCTGCATGAGCTTCAGCCCTGATCAGGTACATTTCAGCAAGTCTTATTAGTTTCAGATCGTTGATTTGTGGTCCACGGCCTGAACCAGGATATTTGGTAACGATAGAAGTATCCCCACCACCACTTCCAAAGAATGTGGCAAAACGAATATCATTGGTACGATCGAAAAGATCTTTTAACTTATCTGCCGGTTCAAAAAATATGTCACCATTGGTATCTCTCCACAAAAGCTGGGGCGCTGTATTATTTCTGTATTTAAAAATAGTTTCTGATTCATTCTCGTCAGCCCAGAAATCAGGATAGTCCGTGAGGCTTAATGTTTTGCCGGAAAGGGTAATAGCGTCGCTTGCATACGTAATTGCTTTATCCCAGTCTTTGCGTAAGAGTGCAGCTCTCGCCTGGTAAGCGGCAATAGCACTTTGACTTAGCCTGATCGGATCATCAGGCGCATTGGGTATAAGCGTTTCCGCACGACCTGCAGCGAGGTCGGCTTCGATCTGGGTCATTATTTCCTGTACTGTATTTCTTGCAGGATTTTGTAATAGATCTGACGTGAGTACAAGTGGCACCGCCAATGCCGCAGGGTCATACCCTTGCGGCATAAAATTTATCAACAGTTCAAGATAGGCGATACCTCTAAGGGCTGTCAACTCTCCCTGTATTCTTTTTTTAGTGTTCTCTTCTGTTGCATTCGCGGCAGTGATGTTAGGATAAGCTGCTAATATCCGGTGCACCTGATCGATCATACTGTACGGTGCACCCATCCCAGCAGGGTTGCTGCTGGCTGTATACTGCCATTTGAACTGGAACTGTCCCTGACCGCGGTTTTCATCAGAAAGCTTTACTTCATCGGCCAAAATACTGGCAATATATATTCTGTTTGAATTATCGTTGCCGGCATATACACTATACAGGCCGGCGGTAACGTCTTTTATATTCGTATAGGCCTTCGATGCATCTACAGCATCCGTAGGCCCCAGGTCAAGATCTTTTTTGCAGGCCGAAAACATACATGCAAAGCCAGCAATAAGAGCCAGATGAAAAAACTTATTATACATTTTGTCAAGTTTAGTGTTTAAAAACTGATACGTTTTAGGCATTTTCGTAGACGGGCTATTTATTTAAAAGTAACTTGTAAGCCGGCCGTATAAGTCCTGGGTGTCGGATATTCATACTGGGCGATATTATCATTGTCTTCGGGGTCAAATCCGGTCCAGTTGGTCCACGTAGCCAGGTTTTGCGCTTGCACATATATTTTCAAAGCAGATAATACTTTCATTTTTTCCACCAGGTTCTTACCGACATCATAGGAGAGGCTCAGGTTACGAAAGCGAACATAGGAAGCGTCCTGTATATCTTTTGATACAAACTGCCGCTGGTATAAAGGACTCTGTATATCTGTTACCTGTCCGGGATTGGTCCACATGGTTGACATCTCCCTGCGCATGTTAAAACCTTGAACGGCAAACGCATGATTTAGCTGGAAAAAATCCTGGTTATTAAACCGGCTGAAACCTTCCTGGTAAGTAAAGAAAGCACCAAGGGAAATACCTTTAAAGCGAACCGAAGTATTAAAGCCCCCGATCCATGGAGCATTAAAGGTTCCAAAATCAGATACCCGGTCATCATCACTGTATTGGTCGGTCAATTTTCCATCCTTAGTATAGTAAAGCGGTGCTCCTGAAGCGGCATCAACTCCACCCCATTTTACAATATAATGAGAGCCCAACGGCAATCCTACTTTTACTAATTCTGTTCCTTGTTCAAACTCTGATACCTGGCCCAGACTTGTTACTTCGTTCTTATTATAAGCTATATTGCCCCCTACGCTCCAAACAAGATCTTTTCCGCGTATGATATCTCCGTTAATCATAAGCTCCACTCCCTTATTGACAACTACGCCGGCATTGACAGGTATTTTAGCTCCATCACCAAAACCTCCGGTAGCCGAGATCGTTTGTGGAATGATATTGCCATCCGTAGTTTTTTTGTAAACATCAATCGAACCATAAATACGGTTTTTAAAAACTCCGAAATCTAGACCCAGGTTCAGGGTTTTGATCTTTTCCCAGGTAACATCAAGATTTCCTGCATTCGAGGGGAAAATGGTTTGATTGGTACCTCCGTAGGAGCCTACATCAAAAAGTGGGAGGTATCCAAAATCACCAAAGAAGAAGCCATCAGCATTCGCATTGATACCATAAGAAGCTCTTAACCTCAGGTCATTGATCCTCGTCCAGTTTTCAGTGAACTTCTCTTTCAGGATATTCC
>JANOCH010000179.1:0-17688 GCA_031412015.1 Chitinophagaceae bacterium | reverse complement strand
ACCATACTCATCCTGTACTTTAGGAATAGCATTAAAACCTCTTTCAAACATGGTACTGGAATTAAATTCCACACTGTATCCTCTCTTATCTTTAGATCCTTTTTTCGTATTTATAATGATAGCGCCGTTGATGGCCCTGTTGCCATACAAGGCAGCCGCTGTGGGGCCTTTCAGAATTGAATAACTTTCAATATCATCCGGGCTGATATTCCAGGTATCAGAAATTACAGGTACTCCATCAATCACAAAGAAATTAATCGCATTACCCCGTAATAATACCTGGGGCCTGCCAAGTATTTCCGCTGAAGCTCCTACTGAAAGACCTGCTACCTTACCCACCAATCCATTGATGGCATTGGGTTCTCTTGCCTTCAAAAGATCAGCACCTTTTACTTCCTGTACAGAATAGCCTAATTTTTTCGTTTCTTTTTTTATGCCCAATGCTGTTACCACTACTTCTTCTAAGTTTTGCGATTCAGCATCCAGCGCCACTGCGCCTGATTCGGTTGCCTTTACTTCACGAATACCATAACCGACATTAGTGATAATCAATAAATCCTTTTCATCTGCTACAATACTGAATTCGCCATTTGCATTCGTAACAGCTGTCGCTTTACCGCCTTTAACTGCTACCGTAGCGCCGGGCAATGGCTCTTTTTTATCTGAAGAAAAAACTTTTCCCGTAACGGTCCGCTGAGCCATTGAGATGAATGACACCGTCAGGAAGAAAAGAAGAAACTGGAGTTTTTTACAGCGGGGGTTAAAGTCGGACATAAGGAAAATTAATTTTGGTTTCTGTTTGTAGTTGCCCGGCGAAATTCAAATTAGAATATGAACACAGTTTTACGGTATCATGAATGAATCATTACCGTAGTGTGACCAAATTGTAAACTGTGAATAATTGGTGGAGATATTCCAGGTAGTTGTTGAAACAAAAAATCATTTGAATGCTGTGATGCTCCGGGAAAAACAGATGGATCAATCGATAATCAGGTCTGCTGAATCAGTAAAAAATATGATGCTATCGCAAGGCTTCAACCGACCAACCTTAGTAGTAAATACATCAACCGATATGTACCAACCTTATTACCTTCTTAGTCCAGATGAAAACAGGATAAGGTAATAAGGTAGCATCATCTCCTGTCTCATTTTCTACTATGATTTAGGAGCATGGCGAAATTTAAAGGATGTTCGGCCATGGATTTTTGATAAGTTATCCATTAGTCCTTGCATTTCAGACATATTGCAAGGGCTAATTCTCTAAAAACAAATGGCTTTGAAATTCTTTCAGCAGGCCCTGACCAGAATGTAAAAAATCTGCATAATAAAATATAAGCCGTTAATAAAAGCTCATTTAAAATTATATCAACCGCCATCGGATGGTGTCAAAAGGAAAAATGTATCGAAGAGTTTGACAAAGCAACCGATCAAACATACCGGAAGTATGGATGTCCTTATATCCTGTTTAATATACTCGTATTCGCATCAAAACGATCTACGTATAGGCTATCGTTTCATAACCCTGCAGTCTAGTTGCTTTCATTTATTATAAGCTTAATAGTTCCCCGATAGCCTTTGCAACTTTTTCCTCGCTAGGCAGCACGGCTTTTTCTAAGTCTATATTCATAGGAATAGCAGGCACGTTTAAAGCTCCTATCACCTCCACGGGTGCATCGAGAAAACGAAAACAGTTGTTGGATATTCTTCCCGCCAGGGCTTCGGCAAATGAATTATTCTTTTGCTCTTCCGTTACAATTATACATTTTCCATGAAGTTTTACCCGTTGAAAGATCAATGCTTCATCTAATGGATACAGGGTTCTCAAATCAACGATCTCAACCCGTTGTTCGAATTGTTTAGCCGCAGCTTTGGTCCAATACACTCCCATTCCATACGTGATGACCACGCAACTATCTCCACTATCAATAGCCCCCTGGCCTGCATTTACAATAATATTCGCTTTACCCAGGGGAATAATATAATCTCTCGAGGGTTCAATTGTTTTCGCTTCTTCAGTTCCGGGAACTTTACTCCAGTACAACCCTTTATGTTCGAGCATTACTACAGGGTTGCCGTCGTAGAAAGCGGCTTTCATCAGTCCTTTCATATCAGCTGCATTGGAAGGATATACTACTTTAATACCTTTTACAGAGAGAAGAGTAGTTTCTATACTGCAACTATGATAGGGGCCACCACCGCCATAGGCGCCGACAGGCACCCGTAAGATCATGGACACAGGAAATTTGCCGCAAGTCAGGTAACAGCTTTTCGAAACCTCTGTCACCAATTGATTAAATGCCGGATAAATATAATCGGCGAATTGAACCTCTACGATCGGTTTTAATCCGCCCGCATTCATCCCGATGGTCGATCCAACGACATAGGCCTCCTGGATAGCCGTATTGAAAACCCTGTTATCACCAAACTGTTCAGCCAGTGTTGCCGCCTCCCGGAATACACCGCCTAATCGTCGCCCTACATCCTGGCCATATAAGATCGCTTCAGGATTATCTTCCATCAATTCACGGATGGCAAATAAAGCGGCATCCACCATTATTATTTTGTCTCCGTCAGCGGGTGACCTGTTCCCTTTCTCTTCAGTGACCGTTGTTGGAATAAATACATGGTCACTTACTGTCGCCGGATCTGGCCCAGGTGCTGCAACCGCTCTTGCAAAATCATTCGCGATTTCATCGGCTGCTTCCTTTTCTATTTGTAATAATTCGTCTTCTCTTACACCTTTATCCACCAATAACTTTCTCAATTTTACATTGGGACAATGCTTCGCATGTTTTTCCCAATCCTCATCTGTCCGGTAAAATTCTTTTCTTACCCCACTGGTATGATGTCCTAATAAAGGAACCTGTGCGTGAACAAGCCATGGCTTTCTTTCCTTACGCACCATACTGCAAACGTGTTTCATCACTTCCAAAGAAGCTTCAAAATCACTGCCATCTACCTGTATGCGATTCATTCCTTTGAAACCGGCGGCAAACTCAAAAGCATTCATGGCTCTTGCTTCTTCCGCTGTTACACTGATCCCCCAATTATTATCCTGGATTAAATAAATAATAGGTAATTGTTTTAATACGGCAAACTGGAAAGCTTCGCTTACCTCACCTTCGGTGACACTTGCATCACCCAACGAACAAAGAACGATTGGCAATGCTCCGTTTGCTCCTGTTTTTAATTTAGCAATATCGTTTCTCTCCCAATACTGTATTGCCTGCGCAATGCCGGTGGTTGGAATAACCTGCATGCCGGTGGCGCTGCTTTGATGAATGATCGTTGGTTTGTCAACGCCTTTGTAATTAGGATGCGAATAATATTCCCGTCCGCCGGTAAAAATATCATCGGCCTTTGCCAGCAATTGCAGCATTTGTTCGTAAGGAGTAAACCCTAATCCTAACAGCATACTTTCATCACGGTAATAGGGACTGACATAGTCCTGAGCTTGCAGTTGAGATGCCGTAGCCAGTTGTATAGCCTCATGACCTCTTGAAGTAGAATGAACGTATTTGCAAACAGGTCTGTTGTTTTCATAGGTCTCAGCCATCTTTTTAACAAGGCTCATGTGCCTGTAGGCTTTCAGTAAGAGATTAATATCAGTCATATAGAGCAGGCAATATGAACAGCAAATTTAAGGCGAACGGCGGTGCTGAATTATGTTTAATTAATGACCCGGTCTAAGAGTTAACAGCCCAACCTTAAAAAAGCTTTATTTACCTATTATAACAAAAAAAGCCATCCCTTTATTGCGGGATGGCCATATAAGCAATTGGTTTGTGGAATCAAATTCCCGGGGAAACCATCAACGGTTTTATTTTACTTCCATCTTAAACATGCTGACATCTTCTAAAAAGCCTTCCAGCTCATCTCCAACGACTGCTTCACCTACACCGGCGGGAGTACCTGTGAAAATCACATCCCCGATATTGACTGAAAAAAAATTGGAAATATAAGATACGATACTGTCGAAATTATGGATCATATCGGAGGAGTTGCCTTGTTGTGCTAACTCTTTATTCTTATATAAACCAAAGTTGATATCCTTTTTGTTTTTTACTTCCGCAAAAGTTACCCATTTACCAATAACAGCTGAATTATCCCAGGCTTTCGCTTTTTCCCAGGGCAGGCCTTTTGCTTTTAATTCATTTTGAATATCTCTTGCTGTAAAATCAATGCCGGTTGTTACGGCATCATAATATTTGCTGGCGAATTTTTCCTGGATATATTTTCCATTTTTACTGATCCGGAGTACCAGCTCACATTCATAGTGAAGCTCATTGGTGAACTCGGGATAATAAAACGGTGCATGTGGCTGCAGCAATGCACTCTTAGGTTTCATAAAAATTACCGGCTCATCTGGAATTTCATTTCCAAGCTCTTCAGCGTGAGCTGCAAAATTCCGGCCTACACAAAAAATCTTCATAATCAGGATGGTTGTTGTTAAAATACATCGGATACTACTCCAAGGACTGTTGATCCCATATATTCACCTAATCAATAGAGTAAGTGGAGTTTAAACACCTAGGGACGGGCCACTAAAATAAGTAATCAATATGACTTATCATAATCAAAACTTGTGATTATTTACCTGGTTCATTGCAAAGGTTATCCCCTGGGTGGCAAAATTCTCAATAACCTCCATAGCCTTGTCTATTTTCAGCTTTACCATAATTTCTTCCTCTTTCCTCCATTTACCCAATACAAAATCGGATTGGCGGCCCTTTGGAAATTCACTCCCAATTCCAAATCTTAACCTGGGATACTCTGTAGTACCGATTGTTTCCTCAATACTTTTAAGTCCGTTATGCCCGCCGGCACTCCCACCTGGCCGCAATCGCAGTTTTTCAAGAGGTACCGCCAGGTCATCCAGGATCACCAACATATTCTGAATCCCGATTTTTTCCTTATCCATCCAGTATTTGACAGCTTTACCACTTAAGTTCATATAGGTTGTTGGGCAAATACAGATAAAAGTCTTTCCCTTCCATTTTACCTCGGCCACATAAGCAAGCCTGTCGACACGGAAGCTGGCCGCATGTTTATGTATAAAGGCATTAACGACATCAAACCCGATATTATGCCGGGTATGAGCATATTCGTCTCCGATATTTCCCAATCCAACAATTAAAAATTTCATGAATAAAAATGAATGGGCTTAAAAAACAGTAATGAATTAAAGGGCTGTGAACTTACAATTTAGCGTCAAATTTCGTGGTATGCTATTAAAAAACCCGTTTCGCCAGGGGCGAGACGGGTTGGGTTTATCTTTTCTGAATGACTTATTTCTTTGCAGCAGGTGCGGCTTTTGCAGCGGCAGCAGGCGCAGCTTTGGCTGCAGCAGCTGGCGCGGCTTTCGCAGCGGCAGGAGCAGCGGCTGGTGCAGAGGCTTCTTCCTGTTTCAGCTGTCTGGTCAATACCACTGATGCAATAGGAATACGTGGAGAGTTCAATATTTCATAGTTGTCGATCTTCACATCTTCTACCCTGATATTTCCGTTCAATTCCAAATTATCGATCGCTACTTCTATTTGTTCTTTCAGGTATTTAGGAAAGGTCTTTACTTTCAGCGAATTTATTTTCGCAACAAATTTACCTCCGTCTTTTACACCCTTTGAAACTCCGGTGAATTTTAGTGGAATAGTGGCGATCACTTTTTTATCTTCTACCAGTTCCATCAGGTCTACGTGAATAAGATGATCACTCACCTTATCAAACTGAAGGTCTTTTAAAATGCATTTGTAAGTTTTGCCATCTACGTCCACTTCCGCATATTGGAAGCTTGGTGTATATACTAAAGGCTTGAACGCAGTAGCAGGAGCTGAAAAATTGATCTCCTGTGCACCCCCGTAAATTACACCCGGCACTAATTCCTGAGAGCGGAGCTCGCGGGTGGCGGCCTTCCCGAATCCGGTCCTCAGTTGTCCTTTGATTGTAATTGATTTCATTTTGTTTTCTTTTGTTTAATTCAAATACAGTGACCTTTCGGCTCCTGTCATTTTATGTTGTTTAAAAAATTGCTTTTTCAAGAGACAAGGCAAGCCTTGTCTCTACAAACTCTGTCTTCTTTGCGAATGAATAAAGAGACTGGTGATACTCTTGTTTTCAAAAGCGTTCCTTATCGCAACAGCGAATAATTCAGCTACGGAGATCACTTTCATCTTTGAACTTTCCTTTCTGATCGGAATAGTATCACATACCACTAGTTCTTCCAGCACACTGTTCTCAATATTTTCATAGGCTTTTCCACTCAGCACCGGGTGTGTAATTAATGCCCTTACACTCCTGGCGCCTTTTTCTTTTAAAAGAGCTGCACTTTTTGCTAATGTTCCGCCGGTATCGCAGATGTCGTCAATAATAACGATATCTTTTCCAGTTACATCCCCTATTACTACCATGCTGGCGATCTCATTAGCTCTCTTCCGGTGTTTATCACAAATCACCATTTCAGCGTTGAAATAATTGGCGATTTCCCTGACACGATTGGTTGATCCCACGTCGGGGGCGGCAAAGGTAAGGTTTTCTAATTTCAGATTCTCTATGTAAGGGATAAAAACTGCGTGGCTGTCTAAATGGTCAACAGGTATATCAAAATAGCCCTGGATCTGGGGTGCATGAAGGTCCATAGTAATGATCCGATCGGCACCGGCTGCTACTAACATATTGGCAATCAGTTTACTTCCAATAGCCACCCGGGGTTTGTCTTTTCTATCCTGGCGGGCATATCCGTAATAAGGAAGGACGGCAATCACTTTATAGGCTGATGCCCTGCGGGCGGCATCAATCATCAAAAGCAATTCCATTATGTTGTCAGCGGGAGAATAGGTGCTTTGAATCAGGAAAACAAAGTCACCACGGATGCTTTCCAGGTAGACAGGACAGATCTCACCGTCGCTGAATCGCTGTATATTGATCTTACCCGGTTTGGTTCCGTACCGCTTACAAATTTCGTTGGTTAAACCCTGAGAGCTGGTACCGGCAAAAATTTTGGCAGATTGCATGACTTGAACGATGACTCCAAAGGTCTAAAGGACTCCGTGAGAGCTTGCTTTGGAGCGGCGAAGATATTACTATCAACGCTAAACAGCACAGTCATGCCTGAAAAATATTCAGGTAATAAAAGCTGAATTAACGAATAACGGCAGCCGTAGAAACCTGTACGGGAAATGCCGCTTGATTTGCAGGTTCAGTCGTGTTAGTAACAATATCTTCAGAGGTCGACTCAAGACTGTAAAACAGTGAGGAACAGATAAAAATAGAAAGGAATAAAACGACTACATACATTACCGCAAAAAACAGAATGGGGTGAAGGGCACCTACGGAAGTAACTCTTTTAGCTTTCATACAGTCAGATTTAGGGGTTTCAAAAAAATTGGATTATACTGCTTTCAACCTGCCGGATTAAGACAAATGTTGTATTGCAGGAACAAAAATATTGGTTAAACTTGTTGAATGCAAGAGAATAAACACTCAATAAAGCAATGGGCAAAAGACGACAGACCCAGAGAAAAATTACTATTGAGGGGTTCGGAAAACCTCAGTGATTCAGAGTTGCTGGCCATCCTTATCCACAACGGGAGTAAAGAGAAAACAGCCGTTGACCTCGGCAAGGAAGTATTGAAGCTGGGAAAAAATAACCTGAACGAGCTGGGCAGGCTGTCAGTTAATGACCTCATGAAAATAAAAGGCATTGGTGAAGCCAAAGCCATCACTATCGCTGCAGCACTGGAATTGGGCCGGCGAAGGCAGGCCTCTGCTTCACTTGAAAAAGCGGTTGTAACAACCAGTAACGATATGGCCAGCTTCCTTCGCTCAGTCTTAAAAGACTTCAGACACGAAGTATTTGCCGTTGTATTCCTGAACCAGGCCAATAAGGTCAATCATTTTGAGATCATCAGTGAAGGAGGTATCACCGGCACTGTCGCCGACCCACGGGTCATTTTAAAAAAAGCGCTGGAACAAGATGCAGTCAGCATTATACTTTCCCATAATCACCCCTCCGGCAGCCTGAAACCCAGCCGGGCCGATGAAGCGCTTACCTTTAAAATCAAGGAAGCTGCCAAATACTTCGACATCCGGGTTATTGATCACATTATCGTTAGTGAGGACGGGTATTATAGCTTTTCGGACGAAGGGATACTGTAACCCCCATCCCCTAAAGGGGAGTTTAAACTCAACATCTATAAGGCCATTCCGATAAAGAGTATTTTCAAACTAAGCTCTCCGCCAGTTGGCGGAGACAGGGGCTTCAAGCTTGAGCAGTCGGGCCCCCAAAATTCAGTGGTAACTGAATTTCTTCCAGATCTTTGATATTCCCATTTACCGATTCATATTTACTGATATTATCTGTCAGCGCTTTCATCAAACGCTTGGCATGTTGTGGCGTAAGAATGATGCGGGACTTTACTTTACTTTTAGGTGTACCCGGCATTACATTCACAAAATCAATAACAAACTCCGCATGAGAATGTGTAATGATAGCAAGGTTAGCGTAGGAACCTTCGGCCACTTCCTCTGATATTTCAATATTCAACTGGTTGGGTTGCTGTACCTGGTCTGGCATAGTAATTATTTATTATTGTATCCCTGGATTAGTTTAATGACATCCACTTCGTTTGAAACATCAAGATTTCCTTTGGAAATAAACGTCTTTACAAATTCTTCGTCGCCTATCTGTTTGGCGATATCCTTTTCCCTCAATTTGATCTTGCCTAATTCCCTGGTAGAATGGTTGTAAAGATAATACTCATAATATTGTTCAAAGACTTTCTGATCTTTGTCCATCATATTCGACGGATCAGAAATCAACTTGATCTTAAACACTTTTAAGAATGAGGCTTTTGAACCTTCTACCAGTACATTAAAATAATTTTTCAGCGAGCCATTTCCATATAACTCTGTACTCTTAAATAACAATGTATTGCCTCCAAACTTTGCCGGAAGTGAAATGGAGAATTCTTCTACGGCCTGCTCCGACTCAAGTATACTATTTTTAACATCCGCGCCGGCCCGCTGGTTGTAAAGGTCATATAGAATCTTCGTATCACTTTTAGCGCCTCCTTTATACGTAAGTGTGCCCGGAAAAGACTCGCCTAAAAGATAAGGTGTACCTTTTACCTTATACTGACCTATACGAATATAATCTCCCGACCAATTTTGAGCAATGAACCTGTTAAACTCCCCAACTGTATTGGTTTGAGAAAAAGTAGTAAATGAAAATACCAGGGCCACAAATGCTAAAAAGATAGGTTTCATGATTGTTTTTTTATAAAGATATATTTGATATAGCTGATTAAATCTGAGGATCATCGACAATATGAAGTTAAAATTATTGCTGTATAAACATGATTATTTGTTCACGAAATGCTTTCCAAAACATTTTTTCATCTGGTAATTAGCATCAAAAAATAATAGGGCTGCAAAAAGCAGCCCTATTATTTTATTCAAAAATACTTTTATTGAATTATGGTCTTGGACCTACATAGGTCATAGTCCAGTTGAATCTAACCCTTGGATCAGGAAGAGGAATTACGCTTGGTTGAAACATAAAGAATTTCACCTTTACCGTCTTGGTAGCAGGGTCCCAGGAGTTTTCACCACTCGGGTCTATTTGCGCATAACGGCCATTACCTGCAGGTTGTCCATAAAGATTTATTACACCCGTAATCTTATCATTTGCATCAAATGTAAAGGAAGGACAATAAGAACCGTACCCGCTGACCGCCGTACCGCTCCTGATAGGAACAAAGTAATCTTCCCAAACAACAGGATCAAATCCATCCACTACTTTAGCACCAGCAGTGATCAGATCATACGTCATGGGGAAATACCCGGTCAAATTAGCGTTTGCAGCATCCACCATTGTACCGGTTACATTGTACCGTCCATCATACTTGTTTTTAACAGTAAATAGGAAGAGTACATTTTTCAGGTTGGACGGAATTTGTACACCTGGTTTAGAAACACTGCTGATAGTAAAGCCAATACCATACACCGCCGTTGGATCTGGCAAAAGATCAGTGTTCAAAACTATTTTGAACATGTCACTTAAACGTTGTCCTTTGGCCACGACAGTGCTTGGCGAAGGCATAGTATATGCATTGGCGGGTAATATAATCGCCGTAGGATCATAAGCGGTTACCAGGTCATTGTTTACTACCAACGTTGTAGTGATATCCGTAGAAGCCGCGTCAACGTAATCGTAAGAGACCTGGAACAAATTCACATCCTGGGGTTCACTCTTGGCCTCAATAGCAAGTACGTTGGCCGCTTTGTTACCTTTAGGAATGGTTACCCATTCCTGTCCTTCCGTATTCTGGGGACCGCTAATCATGTCCTCATTGTCCTTATCCTTCAAACAAGAAGGCAGTATAATACTCACCGCCAGGAGAAGTGCCAACCAGCTTTTATTTAAAAATATTTTTTTCATATTTAAACTATTTTATTATTGTATTTAAGATTATTTGTCCCAGAATATTTTTGTGGTGAACTGGCTGACAGTACCCTCTGCAGCAACATTATCTTTATTAAAATTATATTCTGACTGAGGATATAATAACCGGATCGGGATTGGATTGGTACCTCTTTCAGGAGAGACTGATAAAGGAGGTTCCACTACATCCAGCCTGCGATAATCAGTAAAAATCTCATTCCCCTGTATGCCATTCAACGCAAAGTATTTTTGCCAGGCAATTACAGCTATTTTGTCGTCTAAAGTACCTGCTGCTGGCCAGGCTATTCGCGCATTTGAACTACCAAGGTAAATATTAGCAGTGTTCACCGCATCTGGTACACCCAAAAACGTGAAAGAAGATCTGACAGCCGCCTCGTATGCCGCCTGGGCATCGCCAGTTAACCAGCCTCTAGCAGTAGCTTCAGCTCTTAAAAACATAGCTTCAACATAGGTCATCAGCCACATTGGAGCGGAAGCATTCGCTACTATACCATAGCCGGGGCCTGATGTACGGTCGCTGTTTACGTCATCTAAAGGAGCCTGACCATAATCAGTACCTCTCCATTCGGTGGGAAGTGCCTTGGCGGGTCTGTACAACCTCTTATATCTTTCATCCAACAAATTCTTCATCAGGTTTAAAGAGAAATTGTTGGCCCTGTTATAGTTATCAGCCTCAATACCGGCGATGGTGAAAAAATGAGAACTGTAATAAGGATTTGGCTTGTCGGGTGTGTAAACAGGCTGAACATTAGCGCCAATCCCATCACCTAAGAAACCCGAACCTTCAGCATTAATTTTAGCTATTTCAGCGGGAGTATCAAATACGGTTGTTTTGTACGCATGGAGCAACAAACGCAATTTTAATGTATTGGCAAATTTTGCCCAAAGGGGTTTTTCTCCTTTAAATAGTATGTCCGCTGTTTTGATGTTTTTATCCAGTTCAGCCGCTTTGATCAATGCCAGTCCTTCATCGATTTTAGGGATCAGGTCTTTGTAAACATCTTCGCCTTTGTCATAAGCAGGCCTGATATTTCCGGCAAGATCCCAGGCTTTAGAATATGGAATATTACCATACATATCGACCAGTACGCCCACTTCATGCGCCTGGAGAATAATAGCAATACCCTGGTAAAATTTCCAGTCGAGTTCCGCAGCCTTCTTTTCAATGGACTTTAGCTGGTTCACCGTATAATAAACACCGTTCCAGATACCAGACCCAAAGTCATTGGTAATGTTATAGCTCATCTCTACCGTGGCTCTTGAGTAAGATCCGGAGGCACTCCAGACACCCATCCACCGATGTAAAAAGTCATATTGGTTGGCATTTCTTCCCGCTGCGGCAGTCATTGTTGGCGCCAGGGCCAGGTCGGGAGTGATAGAACTCTCAGTTGGCCCGTTGGGATTCTGGTTAATATCCAAATAACTTTTCTTACAGGCGCCCAATAGTACTCCTAAACTTACTGCCAGTATTGATAATTTAATTTTGTTCATTTCTAAAATTTTAATAATGCTTTAATAAGGTTTGGTTTAGAATTGTAAATTAACATTGAAACCATATAGCCTGTTTGGAGGCAAAATGTTGGTGTTATTTACGCCTAAAGCATTTCCTGTTGTAACTGAAAATTCAGGGTCAGTCCATTGGTTGGATTCAGGCAGGAAAGTAAACAGGTTTCTTGCCGTAAGACCAATAGAAGCCATTTTGATGAATTTTGTTTTCTTCATCAGTGAAGATGGCAAATCGTACGTCAATGCTACTTCACGTATTTTCCACGCAGCCGCGCTTGTCAGGTAATTAGAGTTAACGCCCCTGTTTGTTTGCGTTCCTTCATAAAAACCGTATCCACCATTAGCGGTCACTACGCTTGTATTAACCACATAGTTTGGTTTATTAGGATCTGTTGAAGTTCCATCATCATATACCGAATTAGGCATAATAAATTTCTGGCGGCCATTGGTACCACTTCTTTTTGAACTTCCTGTAAAATCCATATCAGGACCGATACCATGGTAAACCTGGTGCCCCCCCCTGTAGTCTGCCGTAATATTTAGGCTAATGCCTTTAAAAGAGAAACTTGGACTAACACCAAAAAGAGTTGTTGGCATTGTTCTGCCAAATCTTCTGAGGTTTGGATCCAGAGAAGGATAACCGCTAACACGGTCAACGATTACACGTCCCTTGTCATCACGCTTGTAATCAGTCAATTTAAACATAAATGCAGGATACCCTACGATAGCATAGTTTCCGTTGCCATTTGATATTTCATCCAATCCCTGGTAAACGGTGTTTACTTTACTGTCTAATAAGCTAAGATTAGCCCTCAGGTCAATTTTGAAATCGCCAACATTAATCAGCGGGGTTAATTTGACATCAAATTCAAGACCTTTATTGTCGAAGTCAGCAGCATTTACTTTTGCCTGTGTGAAACCCGTTGCGTTTGATGTATTGACGTTAAGTATCTGGTTGGTGTTATCCTGAATATAAGCGGTCATTTCGAAGTTTACCCTGTTTTTAAATAAGGATAATTCAAAGCCTGCTTCTTTGGAAAGAACAAACTCAGGTTTGATGTTCGGGTTATTGACAATGGTAGTTCCCTGGAAACCCGGAAGACTTCCATAAGGGAAACCGCCCGCCACATTGTAATTGGCTTCAAGGCTATATGGTTCCAGGTTTACGTTGCCTGATTTTGTGACCGAACCCCTAAGCTTTAAGTAGGAAATAACATTGCTGTTTTTGATAGCAGAGATGGCATCACTTAACACAATAGAGGCGCTACCACCGGGGTAGAAGAAGGAAAGATCAGACTGTGGCAATCTTGAATCCCAGTTGTTTCTGCCGGTAAATTCTAAGAAAGCCCAGTTCTTGTATCCTACTGCTACTTTAGCAAAGGCGCCAATTAAACGGGATTTGCCATTAAACTCACCTGCGATCGCCTCACCTGTTCTGTTTGAAACGTTAAAAAGTGTTGGGATAATTAAATTATCGCCTCTGGTGCTCACAAATTTGCCACTCCGCTGGTATAAAGAATGACCAACCAATCCATCAACAGTAAACTGTCCGAATTCCTTTTGTGCGGTAATAAACAGGTCTGAGGTTAAGCGGGTCTCCCTTCCTGAATAATCAAATACACTTGCTGTCAGGTCATTTGATGCGTTATACTTATGGGTGACATTTTTAGCATAATCGGAAAAAACAAAGGCTGAGGTTTTATTTTTACCATCCTTGATATTCATAGTAGAACCCAGCCTATAGGTGATATTCATCCAGTTGGTAACCTTGAAATTAAGCTCCATTTGGGCGATCACATTATCCACATGCTCCGTGTTCCTCGTTCTATCCTTGATAAAGTAAGGGTTTTGATAATACTCGTTGAAATAATGATTGGGACTTGATTTAACATCATTTCTCCAATCTTTAAAATCAGACAGTTTAACAAATCCTGTCGTATTAAATACTTCCCAATAAGGAGATACACCTGCTACTTCAGATTGTCCGCGGGTATAAGAAATGTTGAAGCCGGCTCTTAACCTGCCATATTCTTTGGCAGAATTAAACCGGAAAGTAGTACGGCGATTCTTGTCACCTCCCAACGTACCTTTAATGTCAACATCCTGGGCTGACAATAAGAAGTCTTTTCCAGAATAAGACACACCATTCTGCATAGTAACCCCTGTTTCAAAAAAGCTTAATCGGCCGTTCTTTTTATACGAATAAGGTACTTCTACAAAAGAACCATCCGGCAGCTCTTTACCGATCTGTCTTATTTGTCCATCATATTCGTCGCCATACTGCTGGTTTTCAATGGGGTCATAAACACCAATACCAGTAGCAGGATCCACACTTGAACCTGATCCAAACTGTTTTTGAAAATCCGGTAAAAATAAAACGGATTCGAACTGTGTAGCGTGATTAACCTTAATAATTGGATTGCCTGATTTTGATCCCCGGCCTGTTTTTACAAAAATAACCCCGTTAACACCATCAGGTCCGTAAAGGGCAGCTGATGAGGCCCCTTTCAGGATCGTAATATCTTCAATATCGTTAGGATTTAAGTTATTTAGCTGATCCAGGTCAACCACCGATCCGTCCAATACTAATAAGGGTTGGTTGTTTCCGGTTAAAGAACGGATACCACGTAATGTGATACGGGTATTCCCGGCTAAAACACCATTATTAGTAGTGGCAACATTTAAACCTGATACTTTACCAGTCAGACCATTTTGTACGTTTACTACGTTGGCCTGTGTAAACTCTTTATTTAAAACCCTGGCGGTTGCATAACCTAATTCCCTGGGTTGCTTTTTAACACCCAAGGCCGTAGTAACTACAACTTCTTGTAATTCGCCGGATTTCTTTACCAGGGCAACCTGCAAATCGCCGGCTCCCGGAGTGGCGGTAGTTGTATTAAATCCGGTGGCAGTAACAGTTAGTTTGGAACCTTCTTTAATTTTGATGGTAAACACCCCGTCAGCATCTGCTGTGGTAGCGTTTTTGGTTCCGGCTTCCGAAATGGTTGCGAAAGGAATAGATTCTCCTTTGTCATCTTTAATTGTCCCTTTTACAGTGCGGGTTTGTGCAAATGCGATGGTGCATAGCAGCATCAGCACTGTGAGCAGTGATGCAATTTTTCTCATGTTAGTGTTTGTTTAAATTTTAAATCTTTGAAATTCAATGGAAACTGTGAGGATTGCAGTATTGAATCCTTAATTGAGACACCTTAACCATGAATTTTGCTGCGGGAAGTTATAGGATTTTTTAACAAAAACTTAAACACGAGAAAAAAAATGAACTTTTTTTAAAGATTATAACCCAAATCAATTGCAATTACCGGTGAAAAATAACAGTACATGGGAATCAAGGAAAAGCCCCTGCTACACGGCTTTTCATGGTCTTTTTTCTTTATAATTTATCCCCTAAAAGTTTTGTTTCGACCCCCAAATCGCATCCGCTGCCGCTTCATTATTGGCGGTGTTCACAGTTTGCCCGTTAACCGGGTAGGGTTTGTAGTGTTTAGTATCGGGGTCTACCGACTCACCGTTGTCGGTATTAATGGTAAAGAAGACGCTACCGGCCACAGCTGATTCAACAATCGCTCTTGCTTCGGCATTTACTTTTTCCGCTATAATATGCAGGTTTTCAGAACAAAGACTAACTAATTCAGGTCTGCTGCGTCAAAATTGGGGGCTTTTAAGAATCATCAAAAGGAATGCTTTCGGGCCTTTTATCACAATTAAAACAAATACCTCGCTTGCAATTTAATTTCTGTTTTCCTGTTTCCGGCTATTTCATCTAAACCTGAACCAACGCTGATTTTATCACGATAGATTGTTTGGGCCACTCGTACCCAGAAGGAAATTTTTTTTGTCATATCGTAATTCAGTGTCATATAATACCTGTAGCCTTTATCATAAAACACTGGAATGGAATAACTATACAATACATCATTCTCATAAGCATACAACCGCGAATTGTATCCGTCGGTTTCAAAATATTGCAGGCGTAGTACCCCGGAGAAAGGTTTCATTAATGGTTTATAAACAACATCGAAGAAAGTAAGAAACCCATTTTCAGGGATGTTACCATTTTTATCATACCACACTATCTCCATCCTGCTTCGCAAAGCAATAGCAGGATTTATTTTATAACTGATCTGTGTACGCCAGTTTTGCCTTGGAAGGTTTACCAGGTAGTTGGTAGCAGTATTATTGTCTGTTTGATTGGATTGTTTGGTTTCATTTCTGAAACGTGTATATATTTCTACCTGGCGGTTGGGTGTATAGGTCAATTGTGCTAAAAAATCTTTTCCATAGCTGGGAGCATCCACCTGGCTTTTGAGCCAGGGGAATTTATACAAATCAGCATAAGCATCGAAACGCCAGGCCATCGCAGGCCGTATAGTAATACCGGCATACAACCCTTTTTCATTGGTTGGATACACATTCTCGGTAAAAGCATTGCCATTCATCGCCTGGTAATCTTTTGCGATGGACCTGTGTACAACCGATAGATCTATTCTTGAATCGACACTGATCAAAAGACCGTTCAAAAAAGCTTTATTAAAATTTTTATCAGCCGCTGCTTCACCAAAGAAGTGAAAATTCTTATAGGTATAACTATAATCTAGGCTAAGGTTGTACCAGCTTTTTCCGCTTATGGCAAAGATGTTATACGGCTCGTCTCTTTTTTGTACAGGTTTTGAAAATTGGTAATTAACTCCGTTGAGCCCTATATGCCACCTGTTGCCGGTATATTTTAGATTGCCACCAAAAGAAGTTTGCCGCAATGAATTCCTGTCTGCGATCTCTGCTTCTGTCCGATGATAGCCCGATGTTTGAAACGATGAAATGTAATCCTCAAAATTGACGGTATCCGCTACGAAATTTGCACTCAATTGACGAATAGATGCAAAAACCGTTGTTTCTATTTTTCCTTTTCTGAAAGTAATCCCAGCTCCCCTGTTAAAATTATATTCACCCGCAGAGTTATAGGGGCGCAGCACCGTTGATTGCCTTTTAACCCCCATCACATCCACGCTTTTTTTGAAAGCCAGGCTCTGCCATTGTATAAGGCCCTGTCCCATATTCACGGTAAAATCGCCCAGTGCCAATGCCTTTATATTACCGATATTCCTCGCGAATAAATGAAAGGAATAAAAATCAAAGCCTTTGTTTTGTGCTCCTTTAAAAAATTGCTCGCCGGCATCCTTGTCACCAACCAGGCCATATTGTAATAAATTCTTGTACGTATAGCGATAGCGAAAAAACAATCGTTGCGGGCTGCCCAGGTATTTAGTACCTGTCGTTGACTTATTAAACCCTTTGGCTTCTTCCAACACTTGTGTAAAACGCAAAAGCAAACTATGATCGCCATCTTTAAACCGGTTGGCAAAATCATCTCTTAAGGATACCGGCGAAGCGATAATTATGAATGGCAATAATTTTCGCAACGTACTGACATCCCATGTCGGTATGGCTTGCAGCTCATACACATTAATAAACTTGCCGAATAATCTCCTGTACGAAATCAAATTAGCTATTTGCAGATCTGTCAGTATCCTTAATTCTCTCAACTCACTTGCCTCAGCTACATTCAGGTTGATAGGATTTCTCCTGTATTGTTCCAGTTGCTGCAGGTATGAATCATCTTCCGTCTCTGCCTGGTCAACATCGGTAAGATTTTCTAATTGCTGCTCGGTAGCCGGCGGAATATCCTGGCCAAAACAAGTAAAAAG